>JBAXES010000687.1:0-2623 GCA_037140315.1 Chloroflexales bacterium | reverse complement strand
CGCAGGTGGTGCTGACCTTCGACCCGATCGGCGGCTACCGCCACCCCGACCATATCGCCATCCAGCGCGCGACGGTGGAGGCGTTTCACGCGGCGGGCGACCCGGCGCGGTTCGCGGGGGAGCTGCCGGCCTACGCGCCGCAGAAGCTGTACTTCCACACCTTCTCGCGGCGCTTCCTGCGGCTGGCGGTGCGGATAATGCCGCTGTTCGGGCGCGACCCGCGACACTTCGGGACGAACGGGGACATCGACCTGGCCTCCCTGGCCGAGGTGGAGTACCCCATCCACGCCGAGGTGGACTTCCTGCCGGTGACGAAGGCCCGCGAGGAGGCCGGGGCCTGCCACATCAGCCAGGGCGGCGGGTCGGGGATGCTCCGCGGGCCGGCGGGCTGGCTGTTCCGGCTGCTCGGCGGCCGCGAGACGTTTACGCGGGCCTTCCCGGAGCCGACGCCCGGGCTGCGTGAGCACGATCTCTTCGCGGGGGTGACGGTTTGAATGTTGAATGTTGAATGCAAGGCATTCAACATTCAACATTCAAACCGGGATGTCGGCGACCGAGTCGTAGATGTAGGTGGGGCGGAAGGGGTGGCGCTCCACCTGCTCGCGGCGGGTGACGCCGGTGAGCACGAGGATGGTCTGCAGGCCGCTCTCGATGCCGCCGATAATATCGGTGTCCATGCGGTCGCCGACCATGATCGACTCGTCGGAGTGGGAGCCGAGGACGCGCAGGGCGGTCCTCATCATGAGAGGGTTCGGCTTCCCGACGAAGTAGGGGCGCACGCCGGTGGCGCTGGAGATCAGGGCGGCGATGGCCCCGCAGGCCGGGACGAGGCCGCCGTCGCCGGGGCCGGAGGCGTCGGGGTTGGTGCCGACAAAGCGGGCGCCGCCGGCCACCAGTCGCACCGCCGTAGTCAGGCGCTCGTAGCTGAGCGAGGTGGTCTCGCCGACGACCACATAGTCGGGGTTGTGCTCAGTGAGCGTGTAGCCGACATCGTGGAGGGCCGAGCTGAGTCCGCTGTCGCCGATGATATAGGCCGACCCCTGCGGGTGCTGGTCGTGCAGGAAGGTGGCGGTGGCTATGGCCGAGGTGTAGATCGACTCGGCGGGCACATCGAGGCCGATCCGCCCCAGGCGGGCGGAGAGGTCGCGCGGGGTGTAGAACGGGTTATTGGTGAGCACGAGGAACTTGACGCCGCGCTCGCGGAGGCGGTGGATGAACTGATTGGCGCCGGGCACGGGCTGTGAGCCGTGAACGAGCACGCCGTCCATATCGATGAGGTAGCTTTTTGCCACGGTCTTGCGCTCCTTCGGCCTTGCAAACGGCACTAGCGAGGGGCATTATAGCAGGGCTGAGGTAGGCAACAGAAACCGGGTGTGCCGCGTCTAAGCACTGCGGAGCTATTCCGGTTCTCTATGCTCAGTGGAGGAGCGAAGACGATGGGGCCAATTACGTGGGTCATCTTCGGTGGGCTGGCCGGCTGGGTCGCCAGCCTGATCGCCGGCACGGGTCGGCGTCAGGGCTGCATACTTAATGTTGTGGTCGGGATCGTGGGCGCGATGATCGGCGGCGCGCTGATGGAGTTTCTCACCGGCAGGGCGATCTCGTTTCAGCTCTTCAGCCCGCTCAGCTTCGGGGTGGCGGTGGTGGGCGCGCTTGTCCTGCTGGCGCTGGTGAATATGGCGCAGCGCAGGCGGTGATCGGCCCTCACCCTCAACCCCTCTCCCGCTGCGGCGGGAGAGGGGAGTCGTATTATCTGTGTCGCGTGATCAGCGCGACGATGCCGTAGCCGACGACAAGTATGGCCGCCGCGAGGGGCCAACTGCCGCTGAGCTGGAGGGCCAGCAGGGTGGCGATCAGCGGGGCGATGGCGGCGATGAGGGGGCCAGGTCCCTCGATGCTCCACTGCGGTGCGGATGGTCGCTCGCCCTCCTCCGCCGTGTATGTCTCGTCCGCGCCGTAGCTCGACTCGACCCGCGGAATGTTGAATGCTGAATGTTGAATGTTGAATGGCCCATTCAACATTCAACATTCAGCATTATCAATTCAAAAGGTGCCAGCGCTCGATATTCCAGAGGTAGCGCGGTGAGCTGAGGTCGACGGGGCCGTCGAGGGTGGTGATCGTATTGCTGAGGGCCACGGGCAGGCGGTCATCCCAGAGGAAGAGGTAGGGCAGCTGCTCGGCGACGCGGGCCTGGGTCTGGGTGATCGCGGCGACGCGCTCGTCCTGGTTGTAGAGCTGGCGGGCGGCCTGGGCCTGGTTGTCGTAGGCCGAGTCGGCGAAGCCGACAAAGTTGCGGGTGGCCCGGCTGTCGGCATGGCCCTGGTTGAGCTGGCTGGAGTGGAAGAGGGCGAAGTCGTCGGGGTCGTAGTAGGCCGAGTCCGCGAAGGCCGGGTCGCCCATGCCATTGCTCCAGCTGCCGAGGAGCAGGTCGAAGCTGTAGGGCGTGGCGTACTTGGCGAGCAGCACGGTGGCGAAGGCGACGGGCTGGATGTCGATCCGGATGCCGACGCTGGCGGCGGACTCGGCGATGCGGCGGGCGGCGGCCACGCGGCGGTCGTCGTCGCCGCGGACGAAGAGGGTGGCGGTGAGCGTGACCCCCTCGTGCTGACGGATGGTGGCGCC
>JBAXES010000686.1:0-2628 GCA_037140315.1 Chloroflexales bacterium | reverse complement strand
AAACCGGCAAGTCTAGTTGTCGCCGGTCGGAAGATCTAGTTGACATTTAACATTCGTACTCGCTCCAAGTGATGTAGGCGTCGTGGGCATCAGGGACGATGACGTGCCACTCCTCGCGCGGCAGGGCGGTGATGTGGATCTTGCCATCGGCAGTTTTACTCGTCCGGGTGCGACCAAACGTGTATGCTCCGGCATAGCAGGGGTTATGGAGGATGCGAAGCACATCGTGATGGGCCAGGGCGCCCCAGACGAGCTCGCCCTGATGGGGGCCGCTGCGGATCCGATGGGGGAAGGGCACTTGGCTCTCGCGAAACGAACGGACGGTCGCGCTTGCCGAACCCGTACGCTCAAACGTATGAAAGAGCAGACGCAGCGTATCCTGTACCTGACGGTCGGGGTCGAGCACGATGCGGTTGTCGTCGATGTAGCAGAAGCCGATCGGGAGAACGAGCTTGAGTGCGGCACGACGGGCTTTACTCAGAATGCCGCCATGTAAGCGCGCCCGGAGGACATAGAGTTCGGCCTCGCTCATCGTGCCTTTGAGACCGAGGAGGAGGCGGTCGTTGAAGGTGGCCGGGTCGTAGATGCCATCTTCGTCGAGGATGAGTGTGCCGGTGAGGGCACAAATCTCGAGCAGGTGATGCCAGTCGCTCGAACTCCGTGCCAACCGTGAGACTTCGAGCCCCAGTACCAGGCCGACCTTTCCCAGCCCGACATCAGCCACCAAGCGCTGAAAGCCGAGGCGGTCGACGGCGGATGCTCCGGACTGGCCAAGATCCTGGTCGATGACGTGGATCCGCTCGGCAGGCCATCCGAGGGCCAAGGCTCGCTCACGGAGCGCATACTGACGGGTCGTACTCTCAGTATGCTCAAGCACCTGCTGGAGGGTACTCTGACGCACATACAGGTAAGCGAGACGTTGGAGATGACGCGGCGTCACGTGATTGATCGGTATTACTGCACCTCCGGGGATAGTTCCTCGGCGACCTGTACCAGGCGGACAAGGGCCTGGAGGTCGCGTAGGCGCAGGATAGCGCGACCGGCGGATAGGAGGACGAAGGGGTCAGGGTCGGCCAGGTCAGTCCAAGCCGTGGGGAGGGAGCGAACGTGGGTGCTGACAGGGTCACAAAAGAAGACGCGCGGCTCACCCCAAGAGAAGCGGTGGGCGAGGAGTGCGAACCGCTGGCCAGCAAGGGGGTGAAAGGGATGGGTGATGGTAAAAACCTGTTCCCCATCCAGGTCATCGGGCGTAGTTGAGAACCCATTCAAATGGTCAGGTCGAGGGGCAGGTGAATCGGCTCAAGCTGATCAAGCGCAGCATGTATGGACGCGCCAAGTTTGACTTGTTACGCCAACGTGTGTTAGCCCGTGCATCCTGATCGGCACCATCTGCACGGGAAGTGCGGGAGAGCCAGGTTTAGGTTATCAGAAACACACGGGCGGGTGTTCCCGCTCGCCGACCCCTTCGCCACCCATCTGGGCTGCCGCTGCCTGCCGGTGCCGGTGCTGCCACATACTGCGCTGCCGGTGGTGATCGCCGGAAACGCCTGGTTCACCAGCCAGGACGCCGCGACCCAGCTCCAGGTGCTCGGGCCCTCCAAGCTGGCGCACTTCCAGGCCGGGGCGCTGCCGCTCGACGCGCTGATCATGGAGGAGGTGCTGCCCGACGGGCGGCGCGCCAGGCGCGAGACCACGCTGAGGGATCTGGGGCTTGACCGCGTTGTGACCCCTCGACCCGCCGAGCCTACGCCGCAAGGAGCCTCATCATGACCAGCGACCCGACCGAGCTGCCGATCCTCATCGTGACGGTGCGCTGCCCCACGGCGGTGCTCGACGATGTGGACTTCCGCGCGAGCTACATGTGCGAGCCCCTGGCGCGGGCGATGGCGCGCCGCGACCACCCCGGCCACACGGTGCGCTACGCCAACGTCTACCAGCGGCTGCCCGCGCCCGACGAGCCCGGCTCCGAGGACGCGGTCACCCACTGGACGCTCGTGCCGGTGTCAGCTGAGCCGCCACGCGAGAGGAAGTGAGATGCGAGTCGGCACAAAATCACTGCTGTTCGGCGTCCATCAGGTGGTGCTGCACCCGCTGCTGCTCGCCTGCGCGTGGACAAAGCTCTACGGCTTCCCGCGCGACCGCCGCCTCTGGGTCGCCTTCTTCGTCCACGACATGGGGTACTGGGGCTGCGCCGATATGGACGGGCCCGAGGGCAAGCGGCACCCCGCCCTCGGCGGCACGATCATGGCCAGGCTCTACGGCAAGTGGTGGCGCGACTTCACCAGGCTCCACAGCCGCTCTGCGGCGAGCTGGGAGGATGCCGCCCCATCCGCGCTGTGCGCGGCGGACAAGCTGGTGCCGGCGATCACGCCGCGCTGGCTGCACATCGCGCTGGCCTGCGCGTCGGGGGAGGTGGCCGAGTACATGCGGGAGGACGCCGGCTGGCGCGGGGGCGCCGGCCAGCCTGCGCGGCTGGTGCGACGACCTGCGCCGGGAGTGGCGCGACGAGGTGTGCCGACTGGCGCCGCAGACCGCGTACGCCCAGGTGACGATGTCCCGCGAGGGCTCGCATGGTCAGGGCAACTGCAAAGTCGTACACGTAACCGGAAAAATGCACAGTGAACACCT
>JBAXES010000685.1:0-2630 GCA_037140315.1 Chloroflexales bacterium | reverse complement strand
CGGCGGCGCGCTTCCCGCGGCCGCGCCGGCCATCCCGGCGTCCGCCGCGCCGCCGGGACTGGCGCTGCCGAGCCCCGCGCTGGCTGCCAGCCCCGCCGACCTGCCGGATCACCTGAGCGGGCCGCCAGCCCCCGCTAGTCCTGGCAGCATCCCCAGCCACGCGGGGCCACCGCGCCTCGCGCCGTCCGCCACCACGCCGACCGGCGTGCCGGATAACGCGGCGACCGGCGTGCCCGGCGTCGGCGGGCGTGTGGGCGGCAGCGCCCTGGGCGTCCCCGAGGCCTACGCGGCATCCCTGCCTGCTGTAGGCTCGGCACCGGTGTCTGCCCCAACCTCGCCCTACTATTTCCTCGGCGAGGCCAGCGCGTATGTTCCCCAGGTCGGGGCGCTCGACGACCGGGTGGCGGCGCAGCCCTTCAGCCTGCCCGGCGCGGGCGACCTGCGCGCGCTGCTGGCCGGGGGCGAGCAGAGCTACTCCCGCAGCCCCGGGCCGGCGGTGCCCGCCGCCGCGCCGGGCGCCGACCCGCGCTTTTACTTCCTCGACCCGGCCGGCGCGGCGACCGGCTCGGTGCCCGCCGTGCCCCAGAGCGCGCGCCCGCCGTTCGATGTCAACGCCATCCGGCGCGACTTCCCGATCCTGGCCGAGCGGGTCAATGGGCGGCCGCTGGTCTGGTTCGATAACGCCGCCACCACCCAGAAGCCGCAGGCGGTGATCGACCGGCTGGCCTATTTCTACGCCCACGAGAACTCGAACATCCACCGCGCCGCCCACGAGCTGGCCGCGCGCGCGACCGACGCCTACGAGGGCGCGCGGGCCAAGGTCGCGCGCTTCCTGGGCGCGTCCTCGGCCGAGGAGATCATCTTCGTGCGCGGGGCGACCGAGGGCGTCAATCTGGTGGCGCAGACCTTCGGCAAGCAGCACATCGGCGCGGGCGACGAGATCGTCGTCTCGCTGCTGGAGCACCACGCCAACATCGTCCCCTGGCAGCAGATCGCAGCCGAGAAGGGGGCGACGATCCGGGTCATCCCGGTGGACGACCGCGGCCAGATCCTGCTTGAGGAGTACCGCAAGCTGCTGAATGGCCGCACGAAGCTGGTGGCGATCACGCAGGTCTCCAACGCGCTGGGCACGGTCACGCCGGTGCAGGAGATCGTGGCGATGGGGCACCGCGTCGGCGCGCGGGTGCTCGTGGACGGGGCGCAGTCGGTCTCGCACATGCGGGTGAATGTGCAGGCGCTGGACGCGGACTTCTTCGTCTTCTCGGGGCACAAGATCTTTGGCCCGACCGGCATCGGCGCGGTGTATGGCAAGAAGGATCTGCTCAACAGCCTGCCGCCCTGGCAGGGCGGCGGGAACATGATCGCCGACGTCACCTTCGAGCGCACGCTGTACCACCCGGCGCCCACGCGCTTTGAGGCGGGCACGGGCAATATCGCCGATGCGGTGGGCTTAGGCGCAGCGCTCGACTATCTGGAGCGCATCGGCATCGAGAACGTGGCAAACTACGAGCACAACCTGCTCGTCTACGCCACGCGGGGCATGCAGACAGTGCCGGGGCTGCGCATGATCGGCACGGCCCGCGAGAAGGCCAGCGTGCTCTCCTTCGTGCTGGCTGGCTACAGTACCGAGGAGGTGGGGCGGGCGCTCAATGAGGAAGGCATCGCGGTACGCTCGGGACACCACTGCGCGCAGCCGATCCTGCGCCGCTTCGGCCTTGAGGCGACGGTGCGGCCCTCGCTGGCCTTCTACAACACCTGCCAGGAGGTGGATCACATGGTCGCGGTGCTGCGCGGGCTGGCGCGCGCGCGGCGGTAACAGGCTTGGACACACCGAGCGATGCCAGCAATGCTGGCATCGCTCGGTGTGTCCATCGTACGATCTAGATCTTCACGTGGCCGTCGTCCTGGTCGGCGAAGAGCACCGTGCTCAGGTAGCGCTCGCCGTTGCTCGGCGCGACGAAGACGATCACCCTCGTGCGGGTGCGCGACGCCAGCAGCCCGGAGCTAGCGCGCTTCGGCGGGCGGCGCTGGCTGCCGGTGGACGAGGACTACCGCATCGAGGGGGTCTTCACGCCCTACGACCCGCCCAAGCCGCTGGCGATCACCAACCTGCTCGGCGACACCAGCACGCCGACCAGCCCGGGCGTGGTGAGCTTCACGCTGGGCGGGAAGGCGCAGCAGCTTGACGCCACCGGCTGGCGCGAGGGCGGGCTGGTCCTGCACTTCCGCGACGTGACCAAGGGCGAGTTGACCTACGGTGGTGGGCGGGCCGTGGTGACTGCGCCACCCACAAACGGGCTGGTGACGGTCGACTTCAACCGGGCCTCGAACCTGCCCTGCGCGTTTACCGAGTTTGCCACCTGCCCGCTGCCGCCCGCACAGAAGTGGAACGTCCACGTCGGCCACGGGCGGCGCGAGCTGAGCGATCCGCGCCCTAGATGTAGTACATCACATTGCCCGCCTGCTGGCGCTTGCGCTGGAGCAGGTCGTCGAGGGTGATCTCGGCCAGCAGCAGCGCGACTCTGCCGCGCAGGCTTGACCAGAGCTCATCGACCAGCGCGTCATCCTCGGGAACTGTATGGTGGACCCCTTTGTCAAGACACTAAAGCGAGCAGTTTTCCGTTCGGGTG
>JBAXES010000684.1:0-2630 GCA_037140315.1 Chloroflexales bacterium | reverse complement strand
GGCCGGGGCGCGGACGCCCCTCTACGTCGCGACATCCGCCGCGGTGGAGGGCGTGACCGGGGCCTACTTTGTCAACCAGCAGCAGCGGGCGGTGGGGGGGCGGGCCACCGACCCGGCGCTCCAGCGGGCGCTCTGGCAGGCGAGCGCGCAGCTGACCGACGCCCGCTGGGCGCTCGCCTGATGTGCTACGGGGCGCGGTAGATGGTGATGTCGCCCTGCCGAAAGGCGACCGGCAGGGCGCGGGCGAAGGCGGCGGCCGACTCGCCGTAGAGCCGCCGCTCGACCGGGCCGAGGTAGACATAGCGCACGCGGTAGCGGTCGAGCAGCGCCCGGGCCGCCGCCATGTCGCGGGCCGCATAGATCGCCGGGATGTCGCGCTCGCGGGCGGCGATCTCGGCCAGCTGCGCCGGGGAGCCGCTGCGCCAGCTCAGCTCATGGTCCTCCATCCAACCCAGCAGCGTCTGCACACCGCTGATCGCGGCGGCCCGGCTGGCCTGCTCGTTATCACAGCCGTAGCAGAACCCGGTGAGAACAACATCGGCGGGCGCAACGTGTTCGGCCATCCAGCGGGCGGCGGCCAGCTCGGTCGGTCGCTCGCGGGCCAGGAAGGCCAGCCCATCGAGGCTGCGCTCGGCAGATCTCCAGGGCGTGGCCCATATGAGCAGGCTCACCGGGTAGACCAACGCGCCCGCAAGCAGCAGAGCGGCAGGCGGGGCCCAGAGCCAGGTCCGCCAGCCCCGGCTTGATCGCCGCAGCCCAGCCCAGGCGGCATACGCGGCAACCACCCCCAGCAGCAGCCACGCCTGGTAGTAGAACTTGTAGATCGTATTCAGGCGGCTCATCGTACCCTCCATGTAGTCCCGAGCATAGACTAATTCGGGCACCAGGAGGATAAGATAGCCAACCGAAGCTACGACAGCGACGAGCGACTCGCCCAGGCTAGCAGACTGATCCCAGGCCCGTGTGGCGAGCAGGATCGCCAGGGGCAGCAAGAAGAGCAGCGGGAAGCCGATCAGCGCCCCTAGCGGGATCGCGCAGAACAAGAGTACCAGGAGCATATTCACGGATCGACCTGCGATCCTGCCCGGCTGCCCGGTTCTCAGCAAGGTCAGCGCTAGGGTCAGAGACAGGCCGTAGATGATCAGGAAGCTGTGCAGCTGCGTGTGACTCGGGGCCAGGCCGAGGGTGCCGCCGCCAGTCCGACCGGCCGGCGGGCGGAACGTGAGCAGGAAGGGCAGCGCGGTCAGCAGGGTCGCGGCGGCCAGGGTCGCCAGCGCGGTCAGGTAGCCGGGCCAGCGCCTGGCAGGTGGCAGCCTGCGGGCGGCAAGCGCCAGAGCAGCAGCGGCGAGCAGCGAGTAGGTCGGCGCGTGCCAGGTGTTAACGCAGTAGAGGCAGCCGATCACAATGCCGGCGAGGGTGAGCTGAGCGAAGCCCTGGCGCGGGCTGGCGACAAAGGCGAGCGCAGCCGCGAGGGCCAGCAGATCGACGGGCAGCGCCAGGACGTGCGTGTGGAGGTCGCCCAGGTAAAAAGTGAAGGCGGGGAATTCATTAATGGCGTACCGCCGCTCAAGCCCGCCGTCAGGCAGCGCTACATCATCGTAGATCGTGCGCGAGGACATAAACCAATCGAATGAATGCCCAATCTCTGGGGTGATCGTCGTGAAGGATGGGCCGTCCCAGCTCGGCAGGACGGGGCGGCTGAGCCGGATCACATCTGCGCCGCTAAGGCGCTGCGCAATGGCCTCGACAAGCTGCCCGGCATCGAGGGCGCGCACCAGCGGTGAGCCGACGATCAGCTGAAGTGCGCTAAACTGGCTGCCAAGAACGAGACACGTCAGCAACGAGAGCAGGGCCACCCCAACCTTCGCCGATCGGCCCGGCCTCCGGCCAGCCGGGTCGGTGCTCAGAGCTACCAGGGCGTGGGCCGCATACGCCACGCCCACAATGGTGAGCGCAATCACAAGGGCGAAGCCGAGGTTGAAGGCGACGGCTGAGGGAGCGCCGCTCAGCAGAGCCAGCCCGGCCACAATCACATAGCCCATGTAGTAGTAGTTCAGGCTGAAGCCGGCCAGCCAGGGGTCGAGCGGGGGGAAACGATCATAGCGCAGCATTGCGTTGATGATGGCGATCTCCATTGGCTTCTCAGTGCCGGTGATGGCCGGGCCGACCGCCCCATGCCATCGGATCCAGGCTCCGACGAACAGCCCGCCCAGGAAGAGCAGCTCGTAGGCCAGGATGCCGGGGCTAACGCCCATCTTGCGCGGGCGGGCGCGGGGCGGCAGCCAGGCGGCGGCGGCGACGAGCAGCGCTGCAATCAGCACCAGCGGCAGGCCAAAGGGCATGATCCCGCAGATCGCGAGCACCCAGGCGAGCCAGGCGACCAAGAGTAGCCCGAGAAGCTTGGCCATGGGGTAGCCGGCCATGGGGAGGCCGGGCAGCATTCGGGCGGCCAGCGGCCAGGCGATCAGACCGGAGAGCTGGGCGAGGAGCCACCAGATCCAGATCTGAGGCGTGCTGAGGAACGTCTGTAGGTCGAGCAGCGGCCCGCGGGCCAGATCCGGGCGGGCGGCCCAGAGCCAGGCCGACAGCAGGCCCGCCAGAGCGGCGAGGATCAGTGCCGGGCGGCGCGG
>JBAXES010000683.1:0-2632 GCA_037140315.1 Chloroflexales bacterium | reverse complement strand
CTGCTTGAGCGCCACCGCACCGAGCTGCGCCAGTTCGAGCAGGAGTACGAGGAGATGACCCGGCCGGCCGCGCCGTCGGCGATGGCCCCCTGCGAGCTGGTGCTGCCGAACAACCAGCGCATCCCGCTCGACCCGGCCAAGGGCACCTATATGATCGGCTGGTACGACGCGACGGCCGGGGCCGCCCCGGATATCGACCTGCACCCGGTGGGCGGCAGCGCCCAGGGCGTGAGCCGGCAGCACGCCATCCTGCGCCTGGCCGCCGGCCAGTGGACGCTCACCGACCTGGGGAGCACCAACGGCACCTTCGTCAACGATGCGCCCATGGCCCCCAACAGCACGGTGGCCCTGCGCGACCGGACCCGCGTCCGCCTCGGGAATGTGCTGGTCTTCTTCCGCTACATCACCCAGACCACCAGGCTGTGATGGGTTATGGTGAGGGTGTGGGAGAGCTTCGCTCTCCCACAAAAAACTGGTTCTGCATGCGGGTTTTAGGGCGGCAGCCCTACGCGACCCCGCAGAAGCGCAGCGCCGTCAGCGCCAGGGTTCTGGTGACCGCCAGGAGATCCGCCACGTCCACGTACTCGTCGGGCCGGTGGGCGCGGCGCACGTCGCCGGGGCCGAAGAGCACGGTGGGCACGCCGCCCACGTTCACCAGCAGGCGCATGTCGGCGCCGTAGGTCATGCCCTCCAGGACGGCGGGGGTGCCGGTGACGTCGGCGAAGGCTGCGGCCACGCCCGCGACGATCGGGTGGTCGGTGGAGGTGGCGGCGGGGTCGAAGGTGCCGCCCCACCACTCCAGCGTGGGCGGGTGCGCGCGCAGCCAGGGGTCGGCCTCTGCGGCGCGGGCCACGGCCAGCTCAAGCTCGCGCCGGGCGACCGTGGAGTCCTCACCCACGGCGATGCCGTAGCGGCCCTCGGCCACCAGCGACTCGGCCACGGAGGAGGCCCAGTCGCCAGCGCGCACGGTGCCGATGCAGATCGCGTTGGGCAGGGCGTAGCGGCGGAAGAGCGGCCCGAGGTCGCGGGCGTTGCGCTGGCGCTCTAGCTCCAGGATGGCCTGCTGGAGCGGAAAGTACTTCTCGATTGCGCTGACGCCCTCCTCGCGGACGCAGCCGTGGGCCGAGAGGCCGTGGACGGTGAGGCGGAAGTTGTGGGCACCGGCCTGGGCCGGGGCGACGCGCAGCTCGGTCGGCTCGACCACCACGGCCGCATCGGCGGTGTGGCCGCGCAGGATGCTGGCCAGGGTGCCCAGGCCGCCGTCCTCCTCGCCGATCACGCTCTGGACCTTCAGGTCGCCACGCAGGCGCACCCCGGCGTCGCGGATGGCCCTGGCGGCGAAGATCCCGCAGCAGAGGCCGCCCTTCATGTCGAGGGCACCGCGCCCGTAGACCCGGCCGTCGGTGACGGTGCCGCGCCAGGGCGGGAAGCTCCAGTTGGCCTCATCGCCCGCAGGCACCACATCGACGTGGCCGTTGAAGAGCAGGCTGCGCCCGCCGCCCGCGCCGGGGAGGGTGCCGACCACGCCGAGGGCGCGCGGGCGATCCACCTCATACGAGCAGGCCGGGTGGGCGCATGCCTGGGCCAGGTTGATCTCCCAGCGGTCGACGGCCAGGCCGCAGCGGGCGAGCTGGGCGGCCACGTGGTCCTGGGCGTCGTTCTCCTCGGGCGTGCCATCGAGGCTCCTCACGGCCACCAGGTCGCAGAGGTAAGCCAGCAGTCCGTCCATGTCGATCGCGTCGATGACGCGCTGCTCAGCTGAGTTCATCGGGTTGCTTGCTCCAGTTCGCCGACCGACCACCAGTCAGGGCAGCAGCATTATACCAGGGCTGATGCAACGTGACCTCCGGTGGGGGTGTGAGGGCGGCTTCGCCGCCCCCAGGTTCTTTTTTGTTGGGTTTGGGCGACTTCGCCGCCCAAACCCAACAAAAAGCGGGTCTGGGGCGCAGCCCCAGGGACGTTGCACTAGCCCTGGTATTGCGGCAAATGCGATTGTGATGCGGGAAGCGATATGTTACAATTTTAGTGTGCGCGCGGCCTTTATGGCATCCGGGCGATCCGCATTACTACCGCATTAGGAGGCGGCTATGATTATCAAGGTCGAGATCAACGACGAGGTTGTCGACGCAACGATCGGCGAGCGGTTGCTGGCCGTCGCCCGCCGCAACGCGTCTCATATCGGGTTCTACTGCGACGGCAACGGGCTCTGCACGATGTGCGAGTGCAAGGTCCTCAGCGGGGCCGATCAGCTCAACCCGCCCACCGAGGTCGAGCATGTCTGGCTGAGCGACGACCGCATGGCCGCGGGCTACCGCCTCGGGTGCCAGGCCAGCCTGCGCGGCGTCGGCTCGGTGCACGTCCTGACCCGCGCCGAGGAGATGCGCCGCCAGCTCGACGCGGTGCTCGCCCCCCCCGCCGGCACCACCGCCAGCGAGAACCTGCGCCCGCTCCTGGCCAATATCGCCGCCGTCAACTGGCAGCATATCGGCAGGTGGCCCTCCAACCTGCTGCAGAGCATGCGCCGCCTCGGCATCGTCGCCGTGTTCTGGCCGTTCACCGACCTGAGCCGCCTGATCGATGATACGGTGCAAATCACCCGGCACCTGCTCGCCGCCGGCGGCGAGGGTGACGC
>JBAXES010000682.1:0-2634 GCA_037140315.1 Chloroflexales bacterium | reverse complement strand
GTAGGGGCGAAGCATCGATGCCGGGCCATCGCTGTAGCGATGGCCCGGCATCGATGCTTCGCCCCTACACAGCACATCCATGCGTTCTACACACTCTCAACATGTTATCCACATGAGGAAACCTACGCGCGTATGCCGTAGTTGCGAAATGCTATCCTTTACACCTCCCCGTGAGCCGACCGGCTGTGCTATAATGGTGGCCGGGCCGTGACGGCTCGCACACCACCCCACGTTATGTAGATTCATCGCTTCCCGACGCGTGAGATCTGACAGCTACCTTGTGGATAACATCTGTTTCTCGTCAGGCTACCGCCTGATGTTGTTGATCATGGTGTAAAGCGTTTATGAAAGACTTCACCCACCTGCACGTCCACTCCGAGTACAGCCTGCTCGACGGCTACGCGGCGACGAAGGCGATCGCGGCGCGGGCCGGCGAGCTGGGGATGGACAGCATCGCCCTGACCGACCACGGCGTGATGTACGGGGCGATGGAGTTCTACGACGCCGCTAAGAAGGCCGGGATCAAGCCGATCATCGGCATGGAAGCCTACATGGCCCCGGGATCGCGCAGCGACGCGATGACCCGCGGCGGCAAGAACTACTACCACCTGCTGCTGCTGGCCAAGGACGCGGTCGGCTACCGCAACCTGGTGAAGCTGACCACCCGCGCGCACCTCGACGGCATGGGCAAGGGTGTCTTCGCCCGCCCGCGCATCGACCGCGATCTGCTGGAGCAGCACCACGAGGGCCTGGTGGTCACCTCCTCCTGCATCGCCGGCGAGGTCATCCAGAGCCTGACGGCCCAGCAGCGCAAGCAGGCCGTGGAGCACGCGGCCTACTACCGCGACCTGCTCGGGGCCGAGAACTATTTCCTAGAATTACAGCTCCACGAGAACACCCCCGAGCTTGAGGGCATCAACGATGAGCTGGTGCGGATCGGCAGTGAGCTCGGCATCCCTCTGGTGGTCACCAACGACACCCACTTCGTGCGCCGCGAGGACATGCGCACGCAGCATATGGTCATGTCGATGGGCATGAACCTGACCTACAAGGAGTTCTGCGGCAAGGGCTTCATGATGGACGACAGCTACCACATCATGTCCGGCGAGGAGATGTGGCAGAAGTTCCAGCGCTACGGCACGGCGCCGCTAGAGAACACCCGGCGCATCGCCGACATGTGCAACCTCAAGCTCGACTTCGGGCGCGTCCAGCTGCCGCAGTTCGATCTGCCCGAGGGCCACGACGCCGCCTCGTACCTGCGCCTGGTCTGCGAGGAGGGGCTGATGAAGAAGTTCGCCGGCAGCCCGCCCGCGAACTACGTCACCCGCCTTGAGGACGAGCTGGGCGTGATCAACGCCACCGGCTTCCCCGACTACATGCTGATCGTCTGGGACTACGTGAAGTACGCGCGCTCGCGCGGCATCCCCTGCCTGCCCCGCGGCTCGGCCGGGGCCTCGCTGGTGCTCTACTGCCTCGGCATCACCGACGTGGACCCGGTGAAGAACAAGCTGCTCTTCGAGCGCTTCCTCTCCCGCGAGCGCCTGGAGATGCCCGATATCGACACCGACTTCGCCGACACGCGCCGCGGCGAGATCCTCGACTATATCGCCGGCAAGTACGGCCGCGAGAACGTGGCCCAGATCATCACCTACGGCACCCTGGGGGCCAAGGCGGCCCTGCGCGATATGGGCCGCGTCCTCGGCGTCGAGCTCTCCGAGGTCGACCGAGTCGCCAAGCTCATCCCCGGCCTGCCGGTGGGCGTCACCATCGCTCAGGCCCTGGAGAAGGTGCCCGAGCTCAAGCAGATCCACCAGACCCAGCCGCACCTCGCCGAGGTGATCGACTGGGCCCAAAAGGTCGAGGGGCGCATGCGTAACGTCGGCACCCACGCCTGCGGCGTGGTGGTCAGCCGCACGCCCCTAGAGGATATGGTGCCGCTCCAGCACACCACCAAGGACGAGCACGCCGTGATGGCCTCGTTCGAGGGGCCGACCCTGGCCAAGATGGGCCTGCTCAAGATGGACATCCTGGGCCTCACTAACCTCTCGGCGGTCGCCGAGGCCCTGCGCTACATCGAGCACACCACCGGCCAGAAGATGGATCTGGTCGAC
Organism: Chloroflexales bacterium; assembly: GCA_037140315.1. Taxonomy (GTDB): domain Bacteria; phylum Chloroflexota; class Chloroflexia; order Chloroflexales; family Chloroflexaceae; genus Oscillochloris. Next base: position 523 of record JBAXES010000682.1, on the reverse strand, counting down.
ATCCCCACCGACGATACGAAGACCTTCGAGTCGCTCGGGCGCGGCGAGACCAAGAACGTCTTCCAGCTGGAGTCGGCGGGCATGACCCGCTACCTCATGCAGCTGCGGCCCACCCGCGTCGACGACCTCTACGCTATGGTCGCGCTCTACCGGCCCGGCCCGCTTGAGCAGATCCCCAGCTACATCCAGGGCAAGAATAACCCGGCCGGCATCCACTACCTGCACCCCATCCTTAAGCCCATCCTGGAGGACACCTACGGCGTGATCGTCTACCAGGAGCAGATCATGCAGCTGCTCCAGACGGTCGCCGACTACACCCTCGGCCAGGCCTACATCGTGATCAAGGCGATCAGCAAGAAGGATCGCGCGCTGATGGCCCAGAACGAGGCGATCTTCAAGGACGGCTGCCAGAAGAAGGGCATCGGTCGCGATGTGGCCGACCAGCTCTGGGAGCTGATCCTGCCCTTCGCCGGCTACTCCTTCAACCGGCCCCACGCCACGCTCTACGGGCTGCTCAGCTACC
>JBAXES010000681.1:0-2635 GCA_037140315.1 Chloroflexales bacterium | reverse complement strand
TGGCCGCGCCGAGGCCCGACCCGCCCCCGCTCACTAGAAATACCTTGTCTGCGATCTCCACTGTTCGCTCCTATTACGTGTGAACATCCATCATTCGCAATCACCGACGGGCCAATGGCGCCGGGAGCAACCAGGGTTGTCACCCCGAGCGCAGCGAGGGGTCTTCCCATGATAGCGACTGGAAGATGCTTCGCTGCGCTCAGCATGACACCCTCGATGTTTCTCAGGAGCGGAGCGAAGCGACAGCCCTATTCAGCGCTGCTGCGCAGCGCTGCGATCTCGCGGATGTGGTCGGGGCCGGTGCGGCAGCAGCCGCCGATGATCCGGGCCCCGGCCGCGTACCACGCGCGGGCCTGCGCGCCGTAGGCCGCGCACTCCGACTCGCCGCTCCAGCGCTTGCCGTCGACGTGGTAGACCTCGCCGGAGTTGGGGTAGACCACGATCGGCGTGTCGGTGACGGCGCGGGCAGCGGCCACCAGGTCGGGCACGAACTGCGGCGGCGTGCAGTTGACCCCCACGGCCGCCACCTGCGGGTGGCGGCCCAGCAGCGCCGCGCACGCGGCGAGGGACTCGCCGCTGCTGATGTGGGCGCCGTCCCTCGCGCTGAAGCTGACCCACGCGGTGGTGCCGGGGAACTCCTCCAGCAGCCGGGTGACGGCCACGGCCTCCACAAGGCAGGGGATGGTCTCGACGGCCAGGATATCGGGGCCGGCTTCGGCCAGGACGGCCATGCGCGGGCGGTGGAACTCGATCAGCTCGGCCTCGCTGACGCCGTAGCCGCCCCGGTACTCCGAGCCGTCGTGGAGGAAGGCCCCGTATGGGCCGACCGAGGCGGCCACGATCGGGCGCGGCCGGCCGGCCCGGTTCGCCGTCTCGGCCCAGAAGGCGTCGCGGGCCTCGATCGCCAGGCGCACCGCGCGGCGCATCAGGTTAGCCGCCGCCTCGGTGCCCAGGCCGCGCCGGGCGAAGCCCTGGAAGGTGGCCTGGTAGCTCGCGCTGATCGCGCAGTCGGCCCCGGCGGCGTAGTAGTCGGCGTGGACCTGCCGGATCAGGTCGGGGTTATCGAGCAGCACCCGCGCCGACCACAGCGGGTCGTCGAGGTCGCAGCCCCGGCGCTCCAGCTCGGTGGCCATGGCGCCGTCGAGGATGACCGCCGGGTAGCGCTGGAGGATAGTGTTGATCGGGTTCATATAGTGCATTGGTCGCGCGCTCCCGCAAGGCGAGCGCGCGGGGTATAAGGTTGGCGTCAGCTCAGATCGACCCAGGCCCCGAGCCGGCTGCTCTCCAGGACGGCGTCGACCAGCAGGGCGGAGCGGTGCCCGTCGGCAAAGCTGGCGAAGGCGTCGCCCGGCCCGGGGCCGCCCCGGCCGCCGCGCACCGCCGCGTACATCTCGGCGAAGACATTCTTGAGCGCGTCCGGCCAGGCCTCGTGGTGCCCGCCGGGCAGGTGCGTGTAGGCCCGCACCCCCGGTGCCACCAGGGACGGGTCCTTCGTCAGGCGCTGGTTGGGCTGGTTGCGGTGCCCCACCCACAGCTCGTCGGGGCAGTCCGCGTCCCAGCGCACCGACGTGTGCGCCCCGTTCACCTCAAAGACCAGGTCATTCTTATGGCCGGCGCTCACCTGCGAGACGCGGAAGACGCCGTGCGCCCCGCCCTCGGTGGCGAACATGATCGCCGCGTAGTCCTCGGTGGTGATCGCCACCTCCTCGCCCTGGCCATCCTGCGCGCCGCTGAAGGTCTGCACGGGGGCGGCGGGGCGCACCCGGCGCGGCAGCACCGTCTGCAGGTCGGCGCAGACCCGCATGATGCGCTGGCCGATCACGTGCTGCACCAGGTCGGCCCAGTGCGAGCCGATGTCGGCCACCGCGCGCGAGCTGCCGCCCTCGGCCGGGTCCAGCCGCCAGTTCCAGTCGTTCTGGTAGAGCAGCCAGTCCTGCAGGTAGGCCCCGTGGACGAGCCGCACCGCGCCGATCTGCCCGCCCGCCACCATCGCGCGGGCCTGCTGCACCATCGGGTAGCCGCGGTGGTTGAAGTTCACGGCGGCGAGCAGCCCGCTCCACTGGGCCACATCGACCAGGCTGGCCGTCTCGGTCGCATTCATGGCCAGGGGCTTCTCGGAGACCACGTGCTTGCCGGCCTCCAGGGCGGCCCGGTTGATCGCGTAGTGCAGGACGTTCGGCGTGCAGGTGTGGACCACGTCGATGGCGGGGTCGGCCAGCAGCTCGGCGTAGCTCGCGTACGCCCTGGGGATGTGCAGCGACTCGGCGTTCGCCTGGGCGCGGGCCAGGCTGGAGCCGGCGATGCCCGCCACCTCCACGTCGCCCAGGCGGCGCAGGGCCTCGACATGCTGGGCCCCGATGAACCCGCCGCCGATGATGCCAGCACGGAGCTTATGCATAGGGCACCTCGCTACGAGCGTGAGAGTACGCTGTAGTATAGCCTATTTATCCGCCGCCGCCGCACCATCGGCATGGCGACGACCGGGCTAGTGTCGTGCGGCGATCATACGACCACATCACATCCCCCCTAGACGCCCGTGACACCCCCGACACACCTACCCCGTATACTCTCGTTAGGCATGGTTTCAGCGTACGTTACCGTTCAGGCAATTGCACTGCATCAGGATACGGTATTT
>JBAXES010000680.1:0-2641 GCA_037140315.1 Chloroflexales bacterium | reverse complement strand
GTCGGGGCCGGGTTCCCCGAGATCGCCGGGGCGCTCCGCTACACGCCGGGGCGAGACGGCCAGGCCCTCGCCCTGGCCGACGCCGGCCTGGCCTACCCCGCCGCCGATAATCTGCGCCCCGCCGCCGGCACGATCGGCCTGTGGGCCGATCTGCCCGCGCGCTACCCGGCCAACGGCATCCACCGCCACTACCTGCTCGCCGCCAGCGCCAGCCCCGACGCCGCCCCGGTCTATAGCGGCACCCTGGCCCTGCGCCGCGACCTGCTCGGCCCCGGCGATAGCCCGCGCTGGACCTTCTGGACGGTGGGCGTCGACGTGGCCAGCGCCAACGAGCTGGCCGCGCCGGATGATCTGGCGCCGGGGTGGCACCACTTTGTGATCACCTGGGACGCGATGGCGGGCAGCAAGGCCCTGTATATCGACGGCGCGCCGGTGGCCCAGGCCGGCGGGGTGGCGCTGCCGACCGATCTCGGGCCGGTCATCCAGCTCGGCCGCTTCACCTATGGCGGCGCCCCGGCGGGCGTAAGCCTCGACGATCTGGCGATCTACCGGCGCGCGCTGTCGGCGGGCGAGGTGGCGGATCTGGCCGCCCGCCAACCGACCGCCGCGGCGCCTGTCACGATCAGCAGCACCCAGGTGCGCCTCGACACCAACGCGATCGACCGCGAGGGCGGTATCGTCGCCGTGCAGCTCGGCGTCGACGGGGCCTTCGCCGACCCGCAGCCCTACTACGACGCCTACCGCTGGCAGATCCCGCCCGTCGAGGGTGCGCACACTGTCGAGGCGCGCTACGTCGACCGGGTCGGTAACAGCACCACCGTCACCCGTACCGTGATCCTCAGTCTGCCGCCGCGCCTCGGCGTCGCCCTGGCGCCGACCGGCCCCCTCGGCACCACGGTGGCGATCACGGCCACCGACAGCGTTGGCCCGCTGATGATGCAGGTCAGCCAGCGCCCCGACTTCGCGGAGGCACCCTGGCAGTCGCTCCAGGCCCAGTTCTTCTGGGCCTGGGACGCCACCGCCCCCCGCCGGCTCTACGTGCGCCTGCGCGACATGGGCGGCGATATCTCGTCGCCCCAGCTCGCCGCCGACCGGCTGCTGCGCGTCTACCTGCCGCTGGTGGCGCGGCCCGCGTAGATCTGCCTACATCTGTTCGTCTGTCAGGATGTCGGGTGCGCCGCCAGCCAGCCGTCGATCGCCCGATCAACCTGCGCGGCGGCCTCCCAGTGGGGCAGGTGGCCGGCGGCGGGGATCTCTAGCAGGGTGGCCCGGGGCAGGCTTGCGGCCAGCCAGCGGGACTGATCGACCGGCACCACCGGGTCGCGCGCGCCGGCGATGACGAGGGTCGGGCAGGCGACGCGCGGCGCCAGCGGGCGGATGTCGCAGCGCTCCAGGGCGCGCAGCAGGGCGGCGAAGCTGTGGATGCGCGAGCGGCGGTAGGCTGGGTGCCAGGCGGCCAAAGTCTGGGCGGCGGCCGGGTTGTGTCGGTAGGCCGCCGCGTCGCCGCTGTAGAAGTGGCCGATGCCCCACTGCATGTAGCCCGGCAGCAGCTGCGTGAGCCGGTAGCTCAGCCAGTAGAGGCCGTAGCCGCCGGGCAGCTTGAGCTGGTGCTGGGAGAGCCCGAGGAAGCCGGCCAGCGGCCCCCAGATCACCGGGGTGATCGCCACCACGCGGGCCACGGTCGCGGGGATCGTGGCCGCCGCCGCCAGGGCCACCATGCCGCCGGTGGAGTGGCCGACCAGCGTGACCCGCCCGCCGGCGGCGATCGCGGTGATCGCCCGCAGCTCGAGGTCGAGCAGCAGTTCCTGGCTCAGCGAGCGGTAGCCGGGCGGGGCGACAGCCGGGTAGTGGCCGGGCAGGTCGAGGCTGACGCAGCGGCCCAGGTGCGTCATACGCGCCACCTCGCGCGCCCAGATCGTGCGGTTGGCCGAGTAGCCATTGATAAAGATCAGCGTGTGCTCGCCCTGGCTGTGCTCCTCCCAGGTGAGCGTGTGGCCACGGTGGGTGATGCGCTGCATAGCCTCAACCTCCGTAGAGCGCCCGAATAATCAGCGGGGTCACCAGCCCCTCGATCAGCGAGCCGAGGGCGACCAGGGGCAGCAGGACGAGCAGCCAGGTCTTGGCGAAGGCGGCCAGCGACCAGAGCAGGTTCTGTCCGGCGCTGAATCCGGGCGGCTGGCCCAGGAGCGAGGCGCCGATGCGGATGCCCAGGGCCGCGCTGAGCACGAAGGCGGGCAGCTCGATGATGCCGTGGGGCAGCACGTAGGCCAGCACAAACTGGAGCGGGCTGCCGGCGCCGAGGGCCAGCCAGCTCCCGCTATGGTCGGCCAGGCGGCTCGCCACAAAGCCGATCTGGCTGAAGGCCACCGCGGGCACCAGGAAGGCGAAGATGCCGAAGCTGACCACCGAGAAGAGGTTTGAGAAGAGCGAGACGCGGATATTATTGGCGAAGATGGACAGGGCCAGCAGGGGCGAGATGTCCGGCGGGCTGCCGAGCTGCCCGAGGGCCCGGTCGAAGGAGCTGAGCCGGTAGGTGGAGCCGATCACGCCGCCCAGCAGCAGCCCGCCCACCGCCGCCAGCAGCGCGCAGGCCAGCGGCAGCCGCAGCTCGCGCAGCAGGGCCGGCAGCTCGCTGCGGTAG
>JBAXES010000679.1:0-2641 GCA_037140315.1 Chloroflexales bacterium | reverse complement strand
GCCCCACGGTGGCCCGGTCGGTCACCACCGCGTCGGCGATGAGCTGGCGCAGGGTGTCGTCGTCGTAGGTCGCGGACGTGGGCTCCGCGACCATCCGGCGCAGCCGCCCCACCAGGGCGGGGTCGATGCTGGCCGGGTCAATGGGGCTGGCTGGGTAGATCATAGGGGTTAGACCACGTAGAGGACGCGCACAACCTTCGCGCCGTCCAGGACGCCCTCGGGCGTAAAGAGGTTCTTGCTCAGGTCGGTGGCGTTGATGGACAGCGTGCCGTCGTCGGCCCCGTCGTCGAGGGTGGTCATCAGCGTGGCGTTCGTGGCCAGCGTATGCACCAGGCCGAGGCCCTGGCCCACGCCAACGCTGACCGTGTTCGCGGCGGCGGCCCGGGCGGGCAGCAGGACGCTTGCGACCCGCCCGAACGCCGCCAGCGAGGTGATGGTCGCCGTGCCGGCCAGCGTCACGGTCGCGACCAGGGGGCGACCGGCGGCGTCTTGGCCGGTGATCACCACGTTGCCGGCGCAGGTCTCGGCGTTGCCGGTCACGCTGATCGTGCGGGGCACATCGGGCTGCGAGATCTCCGTCGTCACGGATGTCGGGCTGGTGGCGTGGAGCGTCACCGCCGCGTGAATCGCCGTGGGCGAGACGGCGGTCGGGGCCGCCTCGTACCAGGCGATCTGGCCGAGCCGACAGCGGCCGCCGTGCGTCCCGCGCATCCAGCGGTGATCCGTTCGGACGGGGTAGGTGCTCATGAAAAGTCGGCTCCTTCAGCTGCGAGACAGATCAGACGCAGATGCCTCGGGCTAGACCAGGTAGACGAGGCGCAGCGTCTTCGCGCCGTCGAGCACGCCGGCCGGGGTGAACAGGTTCTTGCTGACGGCCGAGGGGTCGCAGGTCAGGACGCCGAGGTCGGGTAGGCCGTCGAAGGTCGTGACCAGGCGCACGTCGGCGTTGAGGGCGTGCCAGAGGCCGAGCGCGTTGCCGGTCCCCACGCTGACCGTGTTGCCGCCGGCCGCACGGGGCGGCAGCGTGATGCGGCGGACGCGTGCGAACGCCTTGGTGCCAACCACCGCGGCGCTGCCATTGAGGGCCAGCACCTCGCTCTGCGGGATGCCGTTGGTGTCGGTGCCCTCGATGAGCACCGTGCCGGCAACCGTGGACGCGTTGCCCTTGACCAGCAGCGCGCGGGGCACGTCGGGCTGGGTCAGGTTGGCCGTGAGGATCGTGGGGATGCTATCGGCCAGGACAGTCGCGGCCAGGATGGCGGCGGCGGCGCCGAGGGCGGGGGTGTGCTCGTACCAGACCACGGTGGCCATGCGGATCTTGCCGCCCTTCGTGCCGCGCACGAAGCGGTGGGTGGCGTCAACGGGGTAACTTGCCATGATTGCGGGTCTCCGTAGTGATAGGAAAGAACGTGGCGGCGGGCCGAGCCCGCCGCCACGGCAGCCTCTGGCGTGGTGTGGGCGCCGGGCTGAGCCCGCCGCCCGGCGGCCTACGGCTTGAGCACGGCGAAGGGGTAGCGGGTGGCGTCGCCCAGGGTCGGCTTCAGCCAGTTCGGCGGGTTGGGCAGCTGCCAGCCGAGGCGCATAATCACCTTCATCGCGGTCATGTCCTGCTGGAACAGGTTGTAGATGATCCGGTTGTCGTTGTCGGTGATCACGCCGCTCGTGGCGATGGTGTAGCTGATGTCGGTGCGGACGGCGTACACGAGCTGGCGGAAGTCGCCGCTCACCAGGAGGCTCTGCTCGGTGTCGATGGAGCCGTTCTCGGGGAATACGATCGGGGAGCCGTCGAGGTCGAAGGTGCCGTTGCCGTTGCGGGAGAAGATGGGCTGGCCATCGGCGTCGCGGGCGCCGCGCAGCTTGGCGCGCATGTTCACGGCGGCGATGTTGCCGGTGACGGAGAAGCCGGCCTCCTCGACGAAGTGGAAGGTGCCGAACTCGCCCAGGGTGGCGTCGTAGAGGTCGGCGGCACCGGCCAGGGAGACGGCCATGCCGCCGATCCCGGCGCTGGTGACGATGCCCTCGGGCCAGTCGTTGCTCGGCCGGGTGTAGCCGGCCAGCCCGCCGTAGAGGATCGTGGCGTCGATGAGCTTGCCGAACGCGGTCTCGATGTGCGGGCGCACCTCGCCCCAGATGTCGTAGGCCGCGTCGTCGAGCACGATGTTGGGCACCGGGACGATGACGGCGATCTCCTCGGCGGTGATGAACTTGTTCGTCCAGCTCACCTCGGTGGTCTGCTTGAGGCCGGTGTCGCCGTTCACGAAGTAGGCCGTGGGCAGCACGCTCAGGACTGGCATGCGGCGCGTCTTGCGGGGCATGTCGGGCAGGCGGGTGGCCAGGGAGAGGACGTAGGACTTGTGGGCGATGCCCTGGAGGATGTCGCGGGCGACATCTTCGGGCATAAGCGCTTGGGCATCGGCGCGGTCGATAGAGCTGTCGTAAGCCATGATGAGGGGCTCCTTACGCCTGCGAATGAGAGGGGGTACGGTGGCATCTTGCCAGGGCGCAAGGCATCTCGCCTCGCTCGGGCCGGTCGGGGGCCTGGCGTCTCACCAGGCGGAGCGGGCATGGCGGGTCAGGGTTCGGGCTGGCCATGAGTCATCCCGAAATTTAACAAACCCGAGGCCTCCCGTAGTAGCATGGG
>JBAXES010000678.1:0-2645 GCA_037140315.1 Chloroflexales bacterium | reverse complement strand
GGGTCGCCCACCTCGGCCTGCTCCATCAGGGCCTCGTTCAGCGGCAGCAGGGCCAACACATCGGCCACCAGGCGCCCAGCGAGGTCGGCGGGCAGATCATCCCAGCGGTACGCGAAGCCCGCCCAGAGGTAGCTGGCCCCCCGGGCACCGAGGTAGCGGTCGATCCATAATGGTGAATGCTGAATGCTGAATGCTGAATGCCGACCGTCTCCCCCGGCCTCCTGGCGCCTGCCCCCGGCCTCCACAAACCGAGCCGCGCCCTCACGCTCGATCCGCTCGACGATCGGCAGCCAGACCGGCCGGGCGCCGCCCCAGAGCGAGGCCAGCTCCGCCTTGCGCGAGCGCCAGAGCTGGATGCCCACTAGGATCGTCCGCTCGGCCCCGCTGGCCGCCACCAGCACGCCGGCCCCGCGCGGGGCGCGGTCGAAGGCCACCCAGTAGTCATCGATCGGATCGTGCAGCCCATGGCCGCGGGTCAGGTAGCGCTGCGACTTAAAGCTCACCTCGTAGATCGGCCAGATGCGCGGGAGCGCCGCCGCCGCCGCCGCGCGCACCTGCTCGGCCAGATCCGCCAGCGCCGGGTGGAGCTGCTCCTGCACCGCCGACCAGCGCTCGCCCACGCCGGGGACGAGCAGGGAGGCCAGGGCCTCTGGAGAAAAAAGTGGCTCTGACATAGTGCGTATGGGAGGGCCAGGGAGCGCATCGCCCGCCCTGGAACCCTCCCTTTGCTCAAACCGGGCTGCAGAGGCAGCCCTATGCGGTTGGCGGCTTCAGGTACTGGCGGTCGGCGGGGAGGGCGTCCGCCCCGGTGGACGCCGCCTCGTCCTCGCGCAGGCCGTAGTTGGCGTTGAGCAGCTCCAGCATCGCGTGGAGCTCGCTGCACAGCTCTTCAAAGACCGCCCCGAGCAGGTCGGGGTCGTAGAGGGCGTCGTCAATGCTCCAGACCCGCAGGGCGGTGAGGCTCTCGACGCGCGGCAGGCGCCCCGACAGGAAGGAAACCTGGCTATTGACCCGCACCAGGTCGTCCGAGTCGACCAGGGCGGAGTGCAGGTCCTGGATCGCGCGGGCAAGGCCGGCCATCGCGCTGACCTCGCGCTGCTGCTCAAGGCTCAGGGGCAGGTGGTACGTCACATCCACATCCAGGGAGGGGCCGCGGTGGGCCTGGGCGAAGAGGCGCTCGTCCACAAAGCGCTCGATATTATCGAGCGAGTCGGTGCCGCGCAGCGAGAAGACCGTAAACTCGGGCGACCAGCGGAAGGCCACCACGGCGCGCAGCGACGGCTCCTGCGGCCCGCTGTCGTCCTCGATGCCGTCAGGGAGGCAGGTGATACTCAGGCTGCGGCCAAGCGCATGCGTATCGATCAGCTCCTGGGTATAGGCGATATTTAGCCCGGCCTGCTCAATGCTGGTGAGCAGGACGGAGACGAAGTTCTCGTAGGTGAGCATTGGCGTCCTCATGTACGGTTGCGGTCTTTGCATTATAGCACTGGCCTGCGGCCTGAGGCGTGATCACAGTCGCGCCCCGCGCCGCAAAACTATAGCAGTACATATGTACCAAAGAGGCTTCCCGAACACGCCCGGGTGTGGTATAATGGAGCGGTTGTGGAGGAGGCGATCTTGAGCGTTGCGAAGCCCCAAAACGCGGGACTAGTAGACACAATAAGTGCGGGGTATCGGGCCATACATCGGCGGCCCTGGGCGCTGCTGATCCCGGCTGGGCTGAGCACCTACCTCTGGGTAGGCCAGCCGCTGGCCCTGGGCGCGGCGGCCAGCGGCCTGCGGGACGGGGCCACCCAGGCGGCGAAGCTATTCAGCGACGACCCTGCGCTCCAGCAGGATATGATCACCCGTATGCTAAGCCGCGATGTGCGCGTGGCCATGGCATGGCTAAACATGGTGCCCGTGCTCACGCCGGGAGAGATAGCTGCCAGCACAGCCCGGGGCGTCATCTGGATCGGCGGCATGCCCCAGCTGCTCGGCGCGTTCGCCCTGATCAACCTAGTCGCCCTGCTGATCAGCAGCCTCTTCCTGACTGTGCTAGTCGGGGCGGTGCGCGGAGAGTCCTTCGATACGATCTCCGCGATCCGGCTCGCCGCGCGCGCGGCCTGTAGCATCGCCCTCGCGCTGCTGGCGGCCCTCGGGGCGGGGCTGCTGCTCGGCCTGCCGCTCATAGCGATCTCCGCGATCATCATCGCCGCCCTCCCGTCCGCCGCCCTGCCCATCGCCCTGGCATGGTACATCGCCGGCTTCTGGGCGTATGTCTACGCCGGGTTCACGCCTGAGGCCGTCCTGATCAGCCGGTGCGGGCCACTGCTGGCGATTCGCAACAGCATCGGCGTTGTGCGCCGCAACATGACGGGCACCCTCGGGCTGCTGCTGCTCAACGTCCTGATCGCCAGCGGCCTCGCCGTGATCTGGCGCCAGCTCGCCGGCAGCCCCCTCGGGGCCGCCGCCGCCATCCTCGGCAGCGCCTACGTGGGCAGCGGGCTCAGCGCGGCCCGCCTCGAGTTCTACCGCGAACAGGTAGGGATGTTCAGGGAGGCCCCCCCCTCGCTGACGCCCTCTTCATCATAAAAGGCACGCACAATGACAATACCTTCGCCAAAACTGACCGGGAACGAGAATGGCTTTTGTGGTACCGTTGG
>JBAXES010000677.1:0-2655 GCA_037140315.1 Chloroflexales bacterium | reverse complement strand
CACCCGAACGGAAAACTGCTCGCTTTAGTGTCTTGACAAAGGGGTCCACCATACTTCGCCCGCTCGCTGATCATCGCCCAGGGCGGATCCGTGTCGCTCGAGTCGCCTGTGCACGCCGATTCAGACGCGCCCGGGGCGCGGTTCACGGTCGAGCTGCCGATCGCCGAGGAGATGCAGGACTATGGCAAAGCTGCTCCTGATTGACGATGATGCTGCGCTTACCGAGCTCCTGTCCGTCTATCTCGATGAGCTAGGGCACAAGGTGTACCGCGCGCAGAATGGCGACGAGGGCCTGCGCTCCTTCTTTGCGCTCCAGCCGGACCTGGTGATCTTGGATGTGACGATGCCCGAGCGCGATGGCTGGCAGACTCTCGCGCGCATCCGCGAGCTGGCCAGCACGCCGGTGATCATGCTCACCGCGCGCAATGAGGAGGCCAGCGTGCTGCGCGGCTTCGCCCTGGGCGCCGACGACTATGTGACGAAGCCCTTCTCGTTCGCCGAGCTGGCCGCGCGGGCGCGCAGCGTGCTCGGTCGCGTGCAGAGCCAGACCGATAAAGAGACCTCGCCCCCGCAGCTCAAGTGCGGCGACCTGGCGGTCGATATCACCACCCGGCAGGTCTGGCGGCAGCGCGAGCTGCTCCACCTCACGCCCACCGAGTTTCGGCTGCTGGTTGCCCTCATGCAGCACGCTGGCGAGGTGCTGACGCCCCAGGATCTGGTGCGGATCGTGTGGGGCGAGCAGTACCTCGATGATGTGGGCTATGTGCGGCGCTATGTGTGGCATCTGCGCAAGAAGGTCGAGCTGAACCCGGCCCAGCCGCGCTACATCCATAACGAGCACGGCTTTGGCTATCGCTTCTTCGCCGCCGAGGCCGACGCTGCGCCCGCGCCAGATGATCGGCTATAATGTGGATTATAATGTGTATAACTCTCCATAGGTAGCAATATGAAAACGATCCAGATGACGATTGACGAGAGCCTCCTCTCCGATGTTGATCGAGTCATCGCCGAGCTTCAGACGACACGATCTGCCTTTATCCGATCTGCACTCAGCCTTGCGCTGCGCCAGCACCGTATTCGGCTGCTTGAGCGACAGCACGCCGAGGGCTACGCACGTCATCCTGTTATGCCTGACGAGTTTGATCTCTGGCAGGGCGAGCAGAGCTGGGGCGTCGAATGAACCAGGGGGATGTCTACTGGTATACGTTTCATGAGCCAGATAAGCGGCGACCGGTGCTCATCCTTACGCGTGACTCGGCAATCGGGTTCCTAAGCAGCTTGACAATCGCTCCAATCACAACCACCATCCGCTCCATTCCTTCGGAGGTTATCTTGACCAGCCATGATGGGATGGCCCAGGAGTGCGCGGTCAATCTCGATAATATTCAGACGGTCACAAAAGTGAAGCTACACGGCTATATCACTCATCTTTCGTCTGAGCGTATGGCGGAGGTGCGTGACGCTATCAGCTTTGCGCTTGGCTTTGACTTCGATAGTATGGGTGGGTAACAGAGGGGTTATCGATGGAGACGACGATCAACGGCATCAGGATGCGCTACGAGGATGTCGGCAGCGGCCCGGCGCTGCTGCTGATCCACGCCTTCCCGCTGTCTGGTGCTATGTGGCGACCACAGGTACAGGCGCTCCAGGGCCAGCTCCGCCTGATCGCGCCCGACCTGCGTGGGTTCGGCGGCACTGACGCGCCGCCCGGCCCCTACACGATGGACCAGCACGCCGATGACCTGGCCGCGCTGCTCGATCAGCTTGGGGTGGGCCAGGCGACCCTCTGCGGCCTCTCAATGGGCGGCTACATCGCCATGGCCTTCATGCGCCGCCACGCCGCCCGCGCCCGCGCGCTCATCCTGGCCGACACCCGCGCCGGCGCGGATAGCGCGGAGGCGCAGGCTGGGCGCGAGGCCAACGCCAGGATCGCCGAGGCTCAGGGCGCCGCCGCCATCGCCGACAAGATGATCCCCGGCCTGGTCGCCCCTGGCGCCGGCCAGGAGCTGCGCGCTGCGCTGCGCGACATGATCGTCGCTAACACGCCCCAGGGCATCGCCGGCGCGCTGCGCGGCATGGCCCTGCGCCCGGACTCCACCGCGAGCCTGCGCGCGGCCTCCGTCCCCGCCGTCGTGATCGTCGGCGAGGAGGATGGCCTGACCCCGCCGACCGAGGCCGGCCAGATCACCATGGCCCTCGCCGGGAGCTACGTGATGACGCTGCCGGGGGCCGGCCACCTCAGCAGCATGGAGTCGCCCGAGGCCTTCACCACTGCCCTGCGCGCCTTTCTGGCCGAGTGCGGCGTGCTGTAGGCCCCATCGGCGGAGGTAACAAAAAGCAGGTTGGTGCTGCCAGCAGCAACACCGTGCATAGTGAGGGTGTGGGAGAGCGAAGCTCTCCCACAAAAAACTGGCAGAACCAGTGCAGCAATTGACGCGCACCCTGCCCTGTGCTACGATTATGGCTACGACATGGTTTCAGAAGGGCCGGTTTTACTTGACAGTCTCCCACGACCCTCACCCCCCAGCCCCCTCTCCCGCTCAGAGAGAGGGGGGTATTCCTCACCAGGAAGGGATATACTCCCCTCTCCCCTTGAGGGTGCGGGGCTGGGGGTGAGGGCTGCCCGGCCGCAAACTGTCAAGCTGTCACGAACCT
>JBAXES010000676.1:0-2656 GCA_037140315.1 Chloroflexales bacterium | reverse complement strand
TGCGACTGGTACAGTTTCCAGCACGCCGAGATCCCTAAGGATAGCGTTGAGCGACTCGGCGGTTATCGGGTCAACTGAACCGGTTGCTGCGAGCTGATGCTGCTCCTGAAAGATCGAGACGCTCTTCTGGGTCGCGTTTTTATAGACCTGATCGTTGGCCTCGTTTACCAGCGCGTTGAGCAACTCCTGGCGGGTGGCAGGATCAAGCTGAATAAGCTGCCTGGTGAGCAGCAGCGTGAGCCCTTGTTGTAGATTGGCGACCTCAGCGCTCTGATCGCCAGGATTGAGCGGCGCGGCTATTGTATACATAGGCTATTCCTCATCTCGTGGCGTGGGAAACAGCGACGCAATCTGCGTGGCACAATCGATGATCAGTGGCTTGGTATGAGACTGCTACGCGCCATCATGTGGTCGAGGGCCGAATAACGGCATACCACCAGTACTTGGGCTTGGAGAAAGACGCATACCCCCCCCAAATCCAATTGAAGCGGCTCCCCAAATAACGGCCCCTATGATTATCAGTGGTTTAAGAACCTTATCTTCAAGCTTCCGTGAATCGCTTACTATAGGCTGATCAATTTGCTCTAAACGCTTGATTTGATCAGGTGTTAATCCCGATGGATTAGAGCGTACGAGCGGCTTAGTGTCGAGATTCGGTGGCGGCACATTCACCAGCGGCTTGGTGTCGAGATTCGGTGGCGGCACATTCACCAGCGGCTTGGTGTCGAGATTCGGTGGCGGCACATTCACCAGCGGCTTGGTGGGTAAAGGGACTGCGATGCGCGGCTGGCCCTTAGTTTGATTAGCTTTTTCTTGCTCATTCCTCTGGTCAAAATCCGCCCCTCTGTCACCTCGCAATAAGGGGTCTTCCAACATTGCCAATTCTGTTTCAAGCGCGTGGATTTTATCCGTTAACGAATGCTCCTTCTTGATCTCGTTCTCTTGTTGAACTCTCGTCGCTTCCAAATCGGACTGTAGACTATATATCGCTCGCTGCTTTTCAAACCAATCACGAACGCCTTTGGAAACAGAATCTTTAAGCGATTTGAGGGCGTCTTCCTGGCGTCTGATTTTTTCGCCAAGCTTCTGCCATTGATTCTGAGCTATCGATCTTTCGCCTTCGGCTTTTTTAATCTCATCATTTAGTTTGTCAATATGGTTTTGATCAGGAGTATTTGTCGTAGTACCAGTTGGATCATAAAAATGGATAGGCCTATTATGGGCATACCTATAGATATTGAACCCATCCCCGATCCCGATCGGATCCGCACTCGCCCACCGCCCCAGCCACGGCGCGTAGTACCTGGCCCCGTGGTAGCTGAAGCCGGTCTCGTCGTCGCGCTCCTTGCCGGTGTAGCGATAGCGCTTCAGGCTGACCTCGGCGGCGCTGCGCCCGGCCTGGAAGGCGCTGGTGCCGTAGGGGTGGTACTCCTCGTAGCCGATCAGGGCGCCGCCGCCGTCGATCTCGACGCTGGCCGAGCCGAGGTGATTGCCGAGCTGGTAGCGGGTCAGGGATGAGGGATGAGGCATGAGGGATGAATCTTTGATGGTCTGGGTCTCGACCAGGGCGATGCGCCGGGTGTCGTCCATGACGTGCAGGGTCTGGCGCTCCAGGGCCACCGCGCCGCCGCCGTACTCGCGGTAGATCTCGTAGCCGCCCAGGTAGAGCCGCTCGCTCTTGCGCGCCCCGGCCTGGCTCTCGCTGACTTTGCGCACCCGCTGGCCGACCGCGTCGTAGACGTAGTAGGTCGTCTCGGGCGTGCCGTTGTTCACCACCTGCTGCGACGAGGCGCACAGCTGGTCACGGTAGTCCCAGCGCATCAGCGGCAGGTGCGGCATGCTCGTCATGTTGCCGTGGACGTCGTAACTGTAGGGCGCGGAGAAGGAGCCGTCCGGGTCGCCGGGTAGGCTGGTGGCCAGCAGGCGGTTGCTATCGAGCGCATACTGGTAGCGCCGCTGCCAGCGCATCTGGCCGGGCTGGTCGATGTCGCCCCCGGCGTGGTGCAGCAGCTCCATCATGTTGCCGACCGCATCGTAGCGGTAGCGCTCGACGTATCCGCCCAGCCCCTGCAGGTCGTTGGGGTGGATGCGCTGGCCGACGAGGGGGTAGTCGCGCCGACTGCCATCCGCCGGGCTGAGGGCGAAGTCGGTCTGGCCGCTGTGCTCGCGCCCGCTGGCAGCGGTCAGCCGGTAGAGCGCGTCGTAGGCGTAGTCACAGGCGGCACCGGCCTGCGCCGTCGTGCGCAGCGCGGCGTCCTCGATGCGGGTGATGTTGCCGACCGGGTCGTAGGTATAGCGCAGATCCTGCACCACGCTCGGGCTCTTGAACAGCAGCGAGGCGGTTGAATCTGGCGCCGCCGGGCGGGTCGTCTGTAGCCCGATCAGGCGAAAGGTGAGCGGGTCGTAGTCGTAGCCGGTGGTCGCCCCGTTACCGTAGGCGATCAGCACGCGCTGGCCCTTCGCGTCGTAGTCGATATTGGTGACAAACGGCGTGGCTGTCGCCGCGCCGCCGAGGCGTATATCGACGCGCTCCAGCAGGTTTGCGGCGTTATAGCCCGGCTGGTATACGCTGCCGTCAGGCGCCGTCGCTGTCAGCGGGCGGCTGAGCGCGTCGTAGGTCGTCTGGCTGATCAGCGGCGGCGCCTGACGGCAGCGT
>JBAXES010000675.1:0-2674 GCA_037140315.1 Chloroflexales bacterium | reverse complement strand
GCTCTGGTACTCGGCGTCGGGCGGCAGCAGGAAGGGCGGCGGCAGCCGGTCGGGGCCAGCTGCGGCGGCCAGGAGCACCCCGGCCGCGCCGCCGGCCGCCGCCGCGCGGGCCAGGAAGATCAGCGCGGGCAGGGCCGGGCCGGCCCCGGCGAGCAGCAGGTTGCGCGTGCGCCCGTCCAGGCTGAAGGGCGTGCCCAGGGGGCCGAAGAGGTCGACCCGGGCGCCGACGGGCTGGGCGGCCAGCCAGGCCAGCCCGCGCTCGGCGGGGTCGATCAGCAGCTCGACCGTGCCGGCGGCGGGGTCGGCCCCGGACAGGAAGGCCGCCCGGCGCAGCAGCGGGTCCGCACTCTCGGGCGGGGCGCAGCGGGCCAGCACGTAGTGGCCGGGCCGCGCGGCGCGGGCCAGCTCGGGGGCGAGGACGGTGATCTGGCGCAGGGCGCCAAGCTCGCGCCGCTCGATGATCGCTGGCTCGTGGTAGGGCATAGGAAAGCTGAAAGCTGAAAGCTGAAAGCTGAAAGTACTCCATTGTAGCACGGCAGGCTCCAACTCCCTGCTATACTGGCCACATGCCGACCGACATGATCGCCGACATCGCGCTGCGCGCGAGCACAGGCGGGGGGGAGAGCCTGATCTTTTCCTACCGCGTGCCGGCGCGCCTGCGCGGCCTGGCCCGGCCGGGCCAGCTGGTCTGGGCGCCGCTGCGTCGCCAGCGGGTGCAGGGGGTGGTGATGGCCCTGCGCGCGGGCGACGCGAGCGACGCGGGGCGCGAGCTGCGCGAGGTGGCCGACCTGGCCGACCCCGAGGCGAGCATCACGCCCGCCGGGCTGCGCCTGGCCGAGTGGGTGGCCAGCACCTACCGCGCGCCGCTCTACGAGGCCCTGGCGCTGCTGCTGCCCCCCGGCGTGGGCCAGGAGTCCGAGCCGATCTATAAGGTCACGGCGGCGGGCATGCAGGCGGCCCTGGGCGAGCTGCCGCCGCGCGAGCGGGCCATCCTCTACTACCTGCGGGTCAACGGCCAGCGGTCGGAGCGCGACCTGCGGGCGGCCCTGCGCGGCGGCGACGGCGACCTGCGCGACGCCTACGCGGCCCTGGCCGAGCGCGGGCTGGTGTCGCGCGGGGCCGAGCTGAGCGCCCCGCGCGCCCGCCCGCGCGTCGAGCGCATGGCCCGCCTGAACATCCCCGCCGAGGAGCTGGACGCCGCGCTCGCCGACCTCGCCCGCGCCCCGAGGCAGCTCGCCGTGGTGCGCTGGATGGCTCGGGAGGCACTAGGGAACAGGGAACAGGGAGCAGGCGCGGAGGAGGACGAGGGGGCGCGGGAGGTGTTCGACGGGCGCTGGGCGGCGTGGCCGGTGAGCGAGATCTACGCGGCCCCCGGGGCGACCTCGACCCTGCTGCGCGAGCTGGAGCGCCGCGAGCTGCTGGCCATAGAGACCCGCGAGGTGCGCCGCGACCCCCTGGCCGGCGACGGGGTCGCCCCCGACATGCCGCCGCCGCTCACATCGGCGCAGCGTGACGCCTACGAGGCGATCATCACGTCATTGAGTAGGGGCGCAGCAGCTGAGGCGCAGCCCCCGCTGCTACGCCCCTACCTGTTGCACGGCGTCACCGGCAGCGGCAAGACCGAGGTGTACCTGCGGGCGATCGCGCGGGCCATGCGCCTGGGCAGGCAGGCCCTGGTGCTGGTGCCCGAGATCGCCCTGACCGCCCAGCTGGTGCGCCGCTTCGCCGCGCGCTTCCCCGGCAAGCTGGCGGTGCTGCACAGCGGCCTGGGGCTGGGCGAGCGCTACGACGAGTGGCGCCGCCTGCGTCGGGGCGAGGCCCGCCTGGCGATCGGCTCGCGCTCGGCCGTCTTCGCGCCACTGCCCGAGCTCGGCCTGATCGTGGTGGACGAGGAGCACGAGCTGACCTACAAGCACGACGCCGGCCCGCGCTACCACGCCCGCGACGCCGCCCTGCGCCTGGCCGAGATCACCGGCAGCGCGATCATCCTCGGCAGCGCCACGCCCAGCGTCGAGAGCTACCGGGCCGCCCGCGACGGCCGCTACTGCCTGCTGGAGCTGGCCGAGCGCGTGGGCGGCGGGCTCGGCGCCGATGGCCTGCACCGCTCCGCGCCCCTGCCCCTGCCGCCGGTGCGCCTGGTGGACATGCGCCGCGAGCTCCAGTCGGGCAACCGCTCGATCTTCTCGCGCCCGCTCCAGCAGGCCCTCGACGCGGCCCTGGGGCGGAACGAGCAGGCCATCCTCTTCCTGAACCGGCGCGGGGCCGCCTCGTTTGTGATGTGCCGCGACTGCGGCCACGTTGTCGGCTGCCCGGCCTGCTCCAACCCGCTCACCCTGCACTACGACGGCGAGCCGAGCGAAAGCCAGCCCCGCCACTCAACACTCAACACTCAATATTCAACATTGGTTTGCCACGCCTGCGGCTTCCGCACGGCGGTGCCCTTGGTCTGCTCGCAGTGCCTCAGCCCGCGGATCAAAGACTTCGGCGTGGGTACGCAGCGGGTGGCCGATGACGTAGTACGGATGTTCCCGCAGGCGCGGGTGCTGCGCTGGGACCGCGACACCGTGAGCGGCAAGGGCTCCCACAGCCGCATGCTCGACGCCTTCCTGAACCGCAAGGCCGATGTGCTGGTGGGCACCCAGATGATCGCCAAAGGCCTGGACCTGCCCATGGT
>JBAXES010000674.1:0-2676 GCA_037140315.1 Chloroflexales bacterium | reverse complement strand
GCACCCGCAGCGGAAAGGGGATTCTCGCGGTGAGCGTGGCCAGCACGATCCCCATGCTGAGCAGGCCAACCAGCGGCGAACCGAAGATTTCCACGAGCGGCAGAAACGTGATCAGCGCCAGCGCAATGGCGGCCAGGCTGCCGAGCAGCTCAAGCGAGGGCGAGTCGGCCCAGTGCATATCCTCGATCAAGACGAGCAGCGGCTCGCGCCGGGCCGCGCCGCAGAAGAGGGCGACGATCAGCTCCTGCAGGCGGTCGTGGCGCTGCTGCGGGCTGAGGGCGGCGGTGAGCGGCGACTCATCGAGGGCCATCCCGAGGGCGTCGCTGAGCAGCGGGGCGAAGCGCTCCAGGTCGGGGGCGAGCTGGCGCACGCGATCAGCGATATGCAGCTGCAGGTTCGCGCCGCTGGCCCGCCAGGCGCTAAACAGGAGCAGCTCGGAGAGCGGGCTGCGCAGGGTGGCGTAGGTGGTGCGCTGGTCGTAGCTCTGGCACTCTCCAATGACCATCTCGAAGGGCGGCACCATATCGGGGGTGGCCGGCTTGGCGACGCTGGAGATCACCATGCGCTGGAGCAGCTCCTCGGCCATCCGGCTCTTGCCGGCGCCGGCCTCGCCCACGAGGGCCAGCACACGCCCGGAGCCGCGCATGGCGGCGGAGGCCGCGTCGAAGAGCCGCCGCATCTCCTGGTCGCGCCCGATCATGGGGGCGTCGCCAATGCGCGCGCCAGGGGCCTGGGCCTCGGCGACGCGCAGGGCGCGGGCGGGCGTCACCGGCTCGGCCAGGCCCTTGAGGCGGAGGGGCGGGTGATCCTCCAGCACGATCTGGCCGGCGACGGCGGCGCGCGCGCTGGGCGAGAGCAGCACCTCGCCATCGACGGCGGCAGACATCAGGCGGGCGGCCAGGTTCACCGCCGGCCCCATCACCGTATACTCGTAGCGGGTGGTGCCGCCCACGCGACCGGCGAAGACCGTGCCGGTATTGATGCCTACCTTCTGGAAAAGGCGGGCGAAGCCCGTCCCTTCGAGAAGGTAGGCGATCTCTTTATTTGCCTCATCCAGGGCCTGCTCAAGCTCTAGCGCGCAGCGCACGGCGCGGGTGGGGTCGTCTTCGTGGGCGGCGGGCGCGCCGAAGAGGGCCATAAGCTTATCGCCGTGGGTGTACATGTCCACCTTGTTGACGATGCCGTCGTAGCGGTGGACCACAGCCTGGGCGCGGCGGTAGTAGGCATTGAGCACGGCGGCGGCGCGATCAGGGTCATCGTGGAGCCGCTCAAGGAGGGCGCTGAAGTCGTGGAAGTTGGCGAAGAGCACGCTCACCGGGCGAAACTCGCCGAGGCCGATCTCGGACACCTCCAGGAAGCGGCGGGGCAGGCCGCGCACCAGGTAGGGCCGCAGCGCGGCCAGCCGGGCGGCGAGGGAGGCCAGAGTCGCCAGATCGTCGGGGCCACGCGGGGCGATCAGCCCCGGCTGGGTCGGGGGCAGGGCGAAGAACAGCAGCCGGCCGATGCGCTGGAACCCGGCGGAGCGCGGCTCCAGGTCGGCCCCTACCAGCAGGGCGGCGGTCTGGTCAGAGATCACCACCTCGCCGGGCTCGGCGATCTCCTGGGCCATGGCCACCCGGTTCACCTCGGTGCCGGTGACCACCAGCTCGATATGGTTCTCGTCGCCGACCTCGGCGGCGAAGACACGGCCGCTGTGGACACCGACGCGCAGGCGCAGGGTGAAGGTGCCGGCGCGGGTCTCCATGCCGACAAACGCATCCATGCGCCGCTGCATCGCCAGGGCGGCGGCGGTGGCGGCCGAGGCGTGGGCCTCGCCGATGGTCTCGGTGTCGAAAAAGGCGGTGATCGCATCGCCGCCAAACTTGAGCAGGGCGCCCTGGTGGGCGTGGATCTCAGCGACCAGGGCGGCGAAGAGCCGGTTCACCACCGCGCTGACCTCCTCGGCGCCCTGGCGTCCGAGGACGCTGAGGCGCTCGGAGAGCGCCGTGAAGCCGGAGAGGTCGGCGAAGAGCAGGCTGCCCCCCCAGAAGGCGCCGCCAGTGTGGCCGGGGCACGGGTCGTCGAGCTGGGCGCGCACCAGGCGGGCGGGGAGGTAGGCGGCGCAGGCGGCCAGGTCGGCCCGCAGCTCGGCGGCCAGGCGCGCCCGGTCGGCGGCGGGTAGGTCGCCCCCGTGAGACAGGAGATCGGCCTGCTCGGCGGAGAGGTGGCCGAGCAGCGGCCCCTGGATAGCGGGCGGTGCGTTCATAAGCGTATGAGGCGCGAGAAGCCTTGACGAGCTAGGTTTTCTACTACACAGGCATGAACGCACAGGCCCGCAGAATTACCGCCGACTGTGAGCCTCCATTGTACCGCAACGCCGCCGATGTGCGAAGGAGGGGCTGCTGGTGGGCATCAGCAGCGGGGCGGCGGACTGGGCGGCGCTGGAGGTGGCGCAGCGGCCCGAGAGCGCCGGGCGGCAGGGCTGTTGCAACGATACTGCTGGCAAATATCGGCCAACCGTGCCCTTGTGTGAAAGGCCGCCCCCGATTCGCGTGGGCGCGTCAACGAATGTCCCTGTTATGCTGAGTATCCAATGGCCCGGCGGGCCAGTGTCGCCGGGAGCAACGTCTTCGCCGGTCACCCCGAGCGCAGCGAGGGGTCTGCCCATAACGGTCGCTGGAAGATTCCTCGCTGCGC
>JBAXES010000673.1:0-2683 GCA_037140315.1 Chloroflexales bacterium | reverse complement strand
CAGAGCGCGTGGGTGCGCGGCGGCACCAGGTAGGCCAGCAGGTCGGCCGAGAGCCGCGCCGGGTCGTCGGCCGGGTAGAGGGTCATGTAGGAGGAGCGCGAGGCCTCCACCAGCATCGGCACCACCAGCGGCGCCGCGCCGATGGCGGAGATGCCCCCGACCAGCGCTACGCGGGCAATCATCCGCAGTATCGAGGGCTGGCGACGTAGCCGCCAGCCCTCGATACCAATCCAGATCATCGCCCCGGCGGTGAAGATCAGCAGGAACAGCGTGTAGTACCAGTCCGTCCAGGCGGTGAGCGTGAGGAAGACCCCGGCGAGCAGGGCGTCGCGCCGGCGACCGCCCGGGCGCAGCGCCCGCAGCAGGAACAGGATGTACCAGGGGAGCCACTGGAGGGCGAAGATCTGCAGCTGGCCGTCGCTGAGCAGGGCGGCCATATGGAAGGGGCTGGCCACAAAGGCCAGTCCGGCGAGCAGGGCCGGGCCGTGGCCCACGCGCTCGCGGGCCAGCGCCCACATGCCCAGGCCGCCGAGGGCGAACGAGAGCAGCGCCACCGCGTTGAAGCCGGCGATCGGCCCCCACAGCGCAGTGACCGGCGCCGCCAGCAGCGTGTTGGCCGGCGAGAGCGTGTGGAAGAAGAGGTTCGGCCCCTCGGGGAAGAAGAAGCGGTCGGTGATCAGCGGGTTCGTGGGGCGGGCCAGGGCGCGCACCGTCCACCAGAGGTTCCACACATTCTGGTAGGCGTCCTCCAGCCCGTCCTTATGCGCGCCGCCCGGCAGATCCGTGGCGAGCCGTGTCGCCAGCGGCCAGGTCAGCGCCAGGCCGGCGAGGATAGCGCAGCCGAGGGCGACGGCCCATTCGGCGGCCGGCGGCCGGTGGCCGGTGGCACGCGGGCTATGTTCTACATGATCGCTACTCATCTCTCTCCGCGCCTGCCGCCTGCCGCGTCACCCGCCGTAGTACAGCGCGGCCAGCTGGGTCTCCGCCTCTTCCCGGCTGAGCCCGCCGTGCAGCCCCCGGTAGGCCGTGTCAAACCGCCCGCGCTCGCCGAAGTCCCACCAGGTCGTCTCGCCCGCGTAGGGCAGCACCACCAGGTTGCCGACCCGCCCGAGGAAGGCGGGGCCAGGCTCGCCGCCGAACATCCCGGCGGCGACCAGGTCGCTGGTGCGGTGCACCTCGGCCCGCCCGTCGAGGGCGTGGGAGAGGCCGGCGTAGATCTCATCGAGGCGCTCGTCGCGGATGTAGAGGAACATATCGCGCGGCGACCCCGCCGGCACCAGCGGCTTCCCGGCGGCGCTCGTGCGCGTGGCCGGCGCGAGCTCCGGCAGCAGGCGGTTGAGGTAGATCGTCATCTTCGTATCCACGGCGATCTGGCCGTGGTCGGCGACGAGCAGCAGGGCGATCTCGCCGCCGTGCGCCTGGAGGGCCGCGTGGAGCAGGCGGTCGAGGGTGGTGAGGGCGGTGTCGATCTCGGCCTCCACATAGGCGCTGTCGGGGCCGTAGGTGTGCATCGCCGAGTCGATCGTGTCAAAGTAGAGGTAGTAGTAGGCCGGGCCGGAGCGGGCCTCAAGGCGCTGGGCCAGGGAGGTCAGGGCCTCGGGCATGGTGCGGAAGGGCTGCACATCGGCGCCGGCGAAGACCGTGCGCGTATACGAGGAGCTCGCGTAGTCGCGGTGCTGGTAGATCGTCGAGCGCACCCCGGCGGCGGCGAGGCGCTGGTAGAACTGGCCCCTGGGGAGAAGGCTGGCCGGGCTCACCCCGGCGGCGGCCAGCGTCTCGCGGCTGCGGTCGCCGGCGTAGGAGAAGAGCAGCGGCGCGATGATCGCGTCGAGCTGCGGCTCGTAGTAGAACCACTCGAACACCCCGCTGGCGGCGGGTGACAGCCCGGTGTTCAGGGTGGTGACGTGGGCGGCGGTGGTCGAGGGGAACATGGTGGTGAGGGGCGAGACCACGCCGGACTCCAGGAAGCGGCGCAGGAAGGGGTAGCGCTCGGCGCGCGGGGTGAAGAAGCGCCAGCCGAAGGCGTCCAGAAAGATCAGGATCACCGTCTCGCAGCGGTCGGGCAGGCCGGCCATCGCGGCCGGTGGCAGGCCCGGCGTGACCGCGCCGGTGAGCAGGGCCTCAACCGTATGGGGGATGCGGGCGAAGCAGTAGCTCTCGTAGAGCGGGCGGACGAAGCGCTCGCCGAAGCGTGCGGCGGCGACGGCGTCCACAGCCTCCCGGTTTATCAATTCGACCTCGTAGCTACCTGCCAGGGCAGGGTGCGCCCGGCGCAGAAGGGCACCACATCGCCGTAGCGGGCCGGGACGGCCCAGGGCTCGCGGGCGAGGGTGATCCGTGTTGCGGGCGGAGCAATACCATAGATTTCACGGGCGTTATCGGAGACGAATGCCTGGAGATTGGTCAGGGCGTCGTGCGCCGCGAACAGCTCGACGAGCAGCGGCAGGATCGCCGGCGCGGTGAAGACACCTGCGGCGCAGCCTGCGGACTCCTTGCGATCCAGCGGGTGGGGGGCCGAGTCGCTGCCGAACATCAGCTTGGGGTGAGGACGCAGGGCGGCGGACAGCAGGGCCGCACGATCCTCCGGGCGCTTGGCGATGGGCTTGCAGAAGAGGTGCGGCTGAAGCAGGCCACCTGCGATATCATCCAGCGTAATCAGCAGATGGTGCAGCGTAACCGTGGC
>JBAXES010000672.1:0-2686 GCA_037140315.1 Chloroflexales bacterium | reverse complement strand
CAGGTTCGGGCTGACGCGGTCGAAGGGCGTGCGCACGGTGACGGCGGACACGCCGGGCGGCGGAGCGGCGCCGGGGCCGTCCCCGGCGGGCAGCAGCAGCAGGTAGCGGTGCTGCGGGGCGACCTGGGGCAGCCAGCGCAGCAGCCCGTGGAGGTACTGGCCGCTGCCGACGTTTGGCTGGCCCCAGAAGCTCCCATTGATCATCACCTGCACGTGTAAGCTCCTGCGGCAGAATGCTCTGAGCGAGCGCGCGTAAAGGACTAAGGGGGGACATTGCGGAGTGGGCTTGTCCCGCTCCGCGTCTCTCTCGGCCCAGAGGTGGGCAACCCGGCGCAATAGTACCACAAAGTAGCCCGCCGGACAGAGTTACGCAGAGCGGGTATAATTCTCGGCATGAGCGACCTTATTCTCCCCCGCATCGCCCGCGAGCAGGGCCTGGGCGTATCACAGGTAGAGCGCACCGTGGCCATGCTCGATGAGGGCAACACGGTGCCCTTCATCACCCGCTACCGCAAGGAGGCCACCGGCGGCCTGGACGAGGAGCAGATCCGCAGGCTGGCCGAGCGCCTGGAGTATCTGCGCGGCCTGGAGGCCCGGCGGGCCGAGGTGCGCGCGTCTATGGGGCAGGGCGGCCACCTCACGCCCGAGCTGGACAAGGCCCTGGCCGCCGCCGAGACGCTCCAGGCCATCGAGGACATCTACCTGCCCTACCGGCCGAAGCGGCGCACCCGCGCCCAGGCGGCCCGCGAGCTGGGGCTGCAGCCCCTGGCCGAGCTGCTCCTGGCCCGCCAGGGCGACCGCAGCCCCGACGAGGTCTGCGCGCCCTTCCTGGGCGAGCAAGTGCCCGACGTGGCCGCAGCCCTGGCCGGCGCCCGCGATATCGTGGCCGAGACGGTGGCCGAGACGGCCAGCGTGCGCCAGGCCGTGCGCGAGGCGGTGCGCCGCACCGCCAACGTGCGCGTCTCCCGCAAGGAGGGCGCCGCCGACGAGAAGGGCACCTACCAGGCCTACTACGAATTCAGCCAGCCGCTCAGGGCCCTGCCGCCCTACCGCACCCTGGCGCTCAACCGCGGCGAGCGCGAGGGCGTGCTCACCATCGACCTTGACTCAAACCAGGAGGCCTTCATCAGCTCGCTCCAGCGCCGCTACGCCCCCGGCCATGGCTGGGCGGACGGCGAGGTGCGCGCGGCGGTGGCCGACGGATTCAAGCGCCTGCTGGCCCCGGCGATCGAGCGCGACCTGCGCGCCGAGCTGAGCGAGGCGGCCGAGCAGCACGCCCTGGTGATCTTCGCCGCCAACCTGCGCGGCCTGCTGCTCCAGCCGCCCCTGCGCGGCCGCGTGGTGCTGGGCGTGGACCCCGGCTTCCGCACGGGCTGTAAGCTGGCGGTGGTCGATGCGACGGGCAAGTACGTCGAGGGCGCGCTGATCTACCTGCACCAGCCCGATAAGGCCAAGGACACCCTGCTCAGACTCTGCCAGCGCCGTGGCGTGCAGGTGATCGCCATCGGCAATGGCACGGCCAGCCGCGAGACCGAGGCCATGGTGGCCGAGGTGATTCGGATGAGGGATGAAGGCGGAAGGATGAAGGATGAAGGCCGGGCCGCCAACAGCGAAGCTTCATCATTCATCCCTCATCCTTCATCCCTGCAGTACACCATGGTCAGCGAGGCGGGGGCCTCGGTCTACTCGGCGTCGCCGGTGGCCCGCGACGAGTTCCCCGACCTGGACGCCACCGAGCGCGGGAATATCTCGATCGCCCGGCGGCTGCAGGACCCGCTGGCCGAGCTGGTGAAGATCGACCCGAAGGCGCTGGGCGTGGGGCTCTACCAGCACGATGTGAACCAGAAGGCCCTGGCGGCCCGCCTCGGCGATGTGGTGGAGAGCGTGGTGAACTACGTGGGGGTGGACCTCAACACCGCCTCGGCCCCGCTGCTGACCTACGTGGCCGGGCTGAACAGCAAGGTGGCCAAGGCGATTGTGGCCCACCGCGATGGCGGTGGCCCCTTCCGCGCCCGCAAGGAGCTGCTGAAGGTGAAGGGCCTCGGCCCCAAGGCCTTCGAGCAGGCCGCCGGGTTCCTGCGCATCCCCGACGCAGCCGACCCGCTCGACCGCACCGCCATCCACCCCGAGAGCTACGCTGCGGCGCGCAAGCTGCTCGACCTGTTTGGCGGTGATGGCCCGCTGCCCGAGGTGGCGGCGCGCATCCGCGCGGCGCTCGGCAGTGGCGAGATCAGCTTGGCCGACCTGGCCGAGGCGACGGGCGCGGGCGAGCCGACCTTGGCCGATATCATCGAGTATATGGCCCGACCGGGCCGCGACCCGCGCGAGGAGCTGCCGCCGCCGCTGCTGCGCGCGGATGTCCTCAAGCTGGAAGATCTCGCCCCCGGCATGTGGCTCAAGGGCACCGTGCGCAACGTGGTGGACTTCGGCGCTTTCGTGGACATCGGCGTGAAGCAGGACGGCCTGGTCCACGTCTCGGAGCTGTCGGCGCACTTCGTCAAGAACCCGCTGGACGTGGTACAGGTAGGCGACCAGGTGGATGTGCGGGTGCTGAACGTGGACACGGTGCGCGGGCGGATCGCGCTGAGCATGCGGCCATAAGGCCGCATCTCGAAATTGAAACCATGCCTATGACCGATTGAACCCGCCGCAAGCCGCCATGCTTTAGCCGAGCGGTGAGGCGGGT
>JBAXES010000671.1:0-2698 GCA_037140315.1 Chloroflexales bacterium | reverse complement strand
CGTTCGTGGCGACGCTGCTCTACGGCGGGCCGCTGGGCGAAGAGGCCGGCTGGCGCGGGTTTGCGCTGCCACGACTGCAGGCGCGGCACAGCCCGCTGGTGGCCAGCCTGCTGCTGAGCGTGGTCTGGGGCCTCTGGCACGTACCGCTCCACCTCCAGGGCGTCTACCACGGCATCTTCCCCGACGGCCTGCCCGGCATTCTGCTGCGCATCGTCACCACGATCCCGACGACGGTCCTGTTCACCTGGTGCTTCAACCGCACGCGGAGCAATCTGTGGCTGGTCGTGCTGCTGCACACCGCCGTGAACAACACCGCCGGCTTCTGGCTGCCAGTCACGGCGGGCGTGTACGTGGCGATGAGCATCATGACGGTGACGCTGATCATCACGGATCACATGTGGCGTATGCTCCCGCCCGAGGAGGCGTCGGCGCTTATCGATAGGCAGCGCGAGCTGTTGGCGCACCGATGAAAAGGAGATTGAGATGTGCGACGATAACGAAAACGCCACTGAGACGACCGCAGGCGCTGGGCCGACCGGGAGCTCGCCAACCATCAGCGTCGGCGCAGGCATCAGCATCGGAGCCGGATTGGGTCTGGTCGTCGGGATGCTGTTCGGCGATATGATGCTCGGGATGATCGCTGGCGCTGGCATTGGCACTGTGGTCGGCGCAGTATACGATATGTGGCGGCGTCCAATCGCCAGAGAAAAAGGCAAACAAGCTGGATAAGAAATCGACGCGCCAATCCCCGAAATGGGGCGTGGGCATTGCCATCGGCATCATGCTCGGAACCGCGTTCGGGATCTCCACGCATCATCTTGCGGCAGGGCTTGCGTTCGGCCTCATGATCGGTGCGGCACTTGAGAAACTGCGGCAGCGCCCTGTCGATGGAACGCCGCTGCCGCCACAAACGGGACAGCCCGCGCGCCCCGACAGCCTGCGCTGGCTGCTTGGCTGTCTGGCCTTTCTCGGCGTGAGCGCCGTCTTCGGGGGGATGGTGCTCGCCCTCAACCCGACCGGCACCTGGCTCCAGATTCCCCTGTCCATCCTCCAGTTCTCCCCATTTCGTGATTTCCTGATCCCCGGCCTGCTCCTCGGGATCGTCTTTGGCCTGGGCTCGTTCGCCACACTGCTGGCACTGTGGTTCCGTCCAGCGTGGTCAATGGGCACGGCGCTGACGCGCTTCACCGGCGCGCACTGGGCGTGGAGCGCGGCGCTCGCCATCGGCCTGGGTCAGGTGATCTGGATCGTCACGGAGATGCTGATGGTGCGCGGGACGGACTGGCTCCAGTTCGTCTATGGCGGCCTGGGGCTGCTGATCGTGCTGCTGAGCTTCCAGCCGAGCCTGCGGCGCTATCTCGCCCTTGGCCCAGCGCGTGAATCGGCTGCCAGAACGTGATGAGCAATGTTCATCGCACCAAGGCCCGCACGCGCGAGACTGAACGTACAACCTCGCGTACTGGCGTTTCGGAACGCGTGATGAACGCCGAGCAATCATACTGAGAGGGAAACCATGAATCGATTCACACAGGTGCGCTTCTGGCTGATCGTGGCGCTCGGCGTCGCGCTGAGCGTGACCGTCACCCAGACCGCCCGAGCGGCGGCGTTTGCGAGCACCGATGTCTACCGGCTCCCCAAGGGCCAGGTGATCACCGATGACCTCTACATCGCAGCCTCGGAGATTTACATCGATGGCACGGTCGAGGGCGATCTGATCGCCGCAGGCAGAACCATTGTGATCAATGGCACCGTCACGGGCGATGCGCTGCTGGCAGGCGCGAGCATCCAGATGAACGGGCGGGTCGATGGCGACATGCGCGCGGCGGGCGCCGAGGTCGCCGTCGCAGGGACGGTCGGTGAGGACTTGATTGCCGGCGGGGGCGGCGGCACCATGATCCCGTTTGCCGCAGGCGAGCAGCCGCTGACGCCGGGCGTCCACCTGGCCGAGCGCGTGCGGGTTGGCGGCGACGCGGTGCTTGGGGCTGGGGCAGGCAGCGTTGACGGCATGATCGTCCGCAATCTCTGGCTGGGGATGGGCACCGCGACGCTTGCGGCCACGGTGGGCGGGAATGCGGAGATTGCGACCAACTCGCTCAGCGTGGCAGACACCGCGCACATCTCCGGTGCGCTGCGCTACACGAGCACGGTGCCAAACCCAACCCTCGAAGCGATCGCGGCCACGGCGCAGTACACGCCACCCACGCCGGAGCAGCGCCCCGACCCGCTGGCCGCATTCCTCGATTGGTTGTTGCGCACGGCGCTCGTGCTCGCGGGCTTCGCGCTGCTGGCCTGGCTGACCCTGCGCCTGACGCCGCGCCTACTGACCGGCCCGGCCAGCGTCCTGGCCGCCCAGCCGGGCCGGGCCGGGCTCTACGGGCTGCTCGCCGCGCTCCTGTTCATCTTCCTGCCCCTGGCATCGGCCCTGCTGATCGTCGCTATGGTGCTGTTCTGGGGCTGGTTCCCGGGGGTGGTGCTGGGCCTGGCGCTGTTCAGCGTCCTGGCCATGCTCTGGTTCCTCAGCCCGCTGATCACCGGCCTCTGGCTCGGGCGTCGGCTGGCCACGGCGCTGGGCCGCGAGGCGAACGACCTGGCGGCACTGCTCGGCGGCGTGCTGCTGCTGGCCCTGCTGGGGCGCCTGCCCGTTGTGGGCTGGCTGGTCTCGCTGGTGAGCTTTGTGCTAGCCCTCGGCGCGCTGATC
>JBAXES010000670.1:0-2720 GCA_037140315.1 Chloroflexales bacterium | reverse complement strand
TGAGGCACTCGCTGAGGCTGCACCTGCGGCTGCCTGACAACTCATGCCTGCACCCTGGGGTGCGCTGAGCCACAGCGTTCAGCGCACCGCGGGGGGGCATACGGCTGCGCTGGACAGAGTCGGCGCCTACGGCGACCGTGAGGCGTGAGCGGTCACACGTTGCGCCATACGACTCAGCCCTGCGCGCGCTTCTGGCGCGGCTGCCACTCGCTGAGCAGGGCGCGGGCCTGCTCGTCGTTCAGGGCATTGCTGGCCACACCAAAGCGCTCGGACGTCGCGCCGTCCAGGTTGAGGGCGCGAGTCTGGGCGATGCGGGCCAGGGCCTGGAGCTGCCTCTCGCTGGCGGGGTGGCTGGGGCCGGGCGGCAGCTCAGCGGCGGCGTGGGCGCGGCTATGGTCAGCGCTGTAGCGCGGGCGCTCCTCGGCGACCTTCTTCAGGCTGTCGATAAA
Source organism: Chloroflexales bacterium (assembly GCA_037140315.1). Lineage (GTDB taxonomy): Bacteria > Chloroflexota > Chloroflexia > Chloroflexales > Chloroflexaceae > Oscillochloris. Next base: position 2,271 of record JBAXES010000670.1, on the reverse strand, counting down.
GCCGGAGGCCTGGCCCTTGGTCATCGTGACCAGATCGACGCTGTGCTCGCCGGCGTAGCTGGCGAGCTGCTCGTTCGTCCAGCTCAGGTCATCCTGGAGCGCGGCGATATAGTTACGCTGCTTATCGCTCGCCGGGGCGTCTGGGTCGCGCACGATGATCGGTGCCGGATGGCCTTGGGCCTCGCGCACGGCAGCGACCTGCTGAGCCACGGCATCGCGCTGGGCCGCGTAGATCCGCCAGCCCAGGTCGACGGCCCGCTGCACGTCCTCGTCGCTGGCGTCCAGCGGCAGCGTGATCGTCTCCTCAAGGGTGACAAAGTCCTCGCCAAGGCGGACGGCGGCGCGGTAGGTGCGGGTGACGCTGCGCTCGCTGGTAGTTGGGCTCGCCATGATCTCCTCCTCGCCGGGGGCGCTGGCCGTAGGCGCAAGTCCGGCCTGCGTGCTCTGACTTATCGGTAGTTGCTCGTCAATGTTGTATCTGGGGCGTCTTTGACGCCCGCTGCTCTGTCGCTCGGCCTTGCAGCAGGAGCTGAGGACATTATAGCACAATTGTTCCCATAGCACAAGTCGCCAATACGATGATGTTATAATCTGCGCAACAGCTACCCACCCCGCTAGAAAGGATCGCCAATGGCAGCCGATGCGACAGAGGCCGTGGTGCAGGCCGACCGGGAGTATATTCTGCAAACCTACGCCCGCCCCGACTTTGTGATCGCGCGGGGTGAGGGGGTCTACCTCTACGACACCGAGGGCCAGCAGTACCTCGACTTCGTCGCCGGGATCGCGGTCAACGCCCTCGGCTACGGCGACCAAGACGTGACGCAGGCCATCGTCGCGCAGGCCGCACAGCTCATCCACGTCTCCAACCTATATCACACCGCGCCGGCGGGCGAGCTTGCGCGCATGCTCGTCGAGAGCAGCCCGGCCTTCGACAAAGTCTTCTTCAGCAATAGCGGGGCCGAGGCGGTCGAGGGGGCGATCAAATTCGCTCGCCGCTACGCCCGCGAGCACTTCGGCGAGGGCAAGACGGCGGTCGTCGCGTTCGACGGCTCGTTCCACGGTCGCACCATGGGCGCGGTGGCCGTGACGGCCCGCGAGAAGTACCGCGAGCCGTTTATGCCAGTGATGCCCGGCGCGCGCTTCGCCAGCTTCAACGACGTCGCCTCGCTAGAGGCGGCCATGGGCGACGATGTCTGCGCCGTGATCCTGGAGCCAATCCAGGGTGAGGGCGGCCTGCGCGTGGCCGACCCCGCCTTCCTGGCGGCGGCCCGCGCCCTCTGCGACAAGCACCACGCCCTACTGGTCTTCGACGAGATCCAGTGCGGCATGGGCCGCACCGGCACCCTGTGGGCCCACGAGCCCAGCGGCGTGAGGCCCGATATGATGACGGTCGCCAAGCCCCTGGCCGGCGGCCTGCCAATTGGCGCGGTGCTACTCAACCAGCGCATCGCCGACGCGATCCACGCGGGCGACCACGGCACCACCTTCGGCGGCAACCCCCTGGCCACGGCGGTGGCCGGCGTGGTCTTCCGTAAGATCAACACCCCCAACTTCCTCGCCCACGTGCGCCAGGTGAGCAGCTACCTCGACGAGTCGCTCCAGGATCTCGCCGCCGACATGCCCGACAGCATCGTTGAGCTGCGCGGGCGCGGCCTGATGCGCGGCATCCGCATCAGCGGCTCGGCCAGCGCCGCCCGCGAGGCCGCCCAGGCCCACAGGCTGCTGGTGGCCACCGCCGGCGACGACGTGATCCGCCTGCTGCCGCCCCTGGTGATCGACACACAGCACGTCGATGCGGCGATCGCCGCCCTGCGCGAGGTGCTCGGCTAGCATTGGCTGAAGGGCGGCAGCCCTGGCGAGTGCTACGGTGCCGCCCCCTTGCTACGGGGTCAGGGCGAGTGCAACGTCACCTCCCGGTGGGGGTGTGGGGGCGGCTTCGCCGCCCCCACGTTCTTTTTTTGTTGGGTTTGGGCGGCTTCGCCGCCCAAACCCAACAAAAGCAGGGCTGGGGCGCAGCCCCAGGGATGTTGCACTAGCCCTTGCTACGGGGTGATCGCCCCGCAGCAAGGGGGGCGATATCTGCTACAATTGGCGGGCAAGAGCGCCGCTATGGTGATCTTGCCCTTCTGATTTTTTCCGGCATCTAGGAGCGGCCATGTCAGTTGTAGCACTAATCGGCGCCCAGTGGGGCGATGAGGGCAAAGGTCACCTGGTGGATCTGCTCGCCAGCAAGGCGCGCCTGGTGGTGCGCTATGGCGGCGGCAATAACGC
>JBAXES010000669.1:0-2725 GCA_037140315.1 Chloroflexales bacterium | reverse complement strand
GCTGTCGTAGGCCAGGATGACGGTGCTCACCCCGCGAGCGAGCAGCTGGGTGGCCCACTCCTCACGGATGTAGCTCAGGCCGGGGTGGGCCAGGCCGGGCACGCTGAGCTGATTGTCGCGATAGGCCTGGGTGACGGATAAGGCCTTGATCTCGCCCTCGGTGAGGATGACAGTGTCGTCGTCGCCGAGGCTGTCCCAGCCGAAGGGGAAGCGCGCGCCGCGCTCGGCGTAGCCGCCGGGGAGAGACTTGTAGCCCTTGCCGGGGAAGGATCGCGTGCGCAGGTCAACGACCTCTCCGCCGGCGAGGTAGGGGAAGAGCAGGGCGCCGCAGAGGTTGGGGTGTGCGCGTAGGGCTCCGTTGTAGTCGCGGGAGAGGACGCCGGCGGCCTCGGCGTCGGGCATGAGGTCGGGGCACTCGCGGCGTAACAGCGCGGGGATGGCCTGAGGGTCGCGCAGCGTGACGCCGAGCAACTGGTGGCCGATCATCGCCGCAGTGATACCGCGCGTGTGGATGTAGGCCAGCGGTTCGGGGTTGGCCGCATCGAGCAGCAACATGTGAGCCCAGAGGGCGATGGTGGCATAGATCTGGCGGTAGCGATCAATATGGGCTGGGTTGGGCTGGGCGATGGCTTGAGCCTGCTGACGGCGGGGCGTGGCGATGCGCGGGCTGATCTCCTCGCCGAGGAGCTTCTTGAGCGGCCCCTTAGCGTCGCAGGCGCGGCACCAATAGCGCTCCTGGCCGGGCTGCATCCAGACATGGAATCGGTCGCTGCGGTGGTCGCCGCCGCAGAAGGGGCATGCGCCGACATGCTCTAGTGTGCGCCGGTTAACCAGCCGTAGCGGCGGTAGGCTCGGGTGGATAACCGGGAGCGCTTGATAGGGATCCATGTGCTACCTTCCCACACATCGACACCCATTTTTGGCAACACAAAGCCAGCATGGAACCGCTCGGCGTTGGCATGGGGGTCGGCGGCTTCTCTATTTCGGTCAGATACAGAAATGCGGCAACGGCAAAGCTAGCCCTCATGGGCGGTGGCTCTTCGGGCCTTCGACTTCGCGCCTGGCAGGTAGGAGGTCGAAGGGCTTTCCTCGTTCCACGCGTCCGCGTGAGCAGGTATGCTATGGCGCTGCGTCTACCCTACGATGGCGAAGCACCAGGGCCGTGTGTGTAGATCGGCAGGTTTTTTGCTAGGCTAGGCCATATAGCGCCAACAATTGAGATCCTTGATTACTTCGTACGTCCTGAGTCCGCCTAGTACTGATCTTAGCGTTTATTCCCGCCATGTTCAATATTTTTGCCCGCCAATATTGGCCTTATTCCCGCCAATATTGGCCTTATTCCCGCCAAATTCTCCTATTCCCGCCATTCCCGCCAAATTCCTCTATTCCCGCCATTCCCGCCAGTGGGTGGCGGGAAAGATAAAGCAGTCTGGCGGTTATAGATCCTCCGTCGGCAGAGGCACCCACCGCGCTGCTCACTCGGTCGACTCGCCGCTCTCCCGAAGCAGGTAGCGCAGCGTGCGTGATCCGCCTGTCGTGGTAATTAAGCCTAGCTCCTGAAGCCCCCGTATGTCGCGTTGAACCGAACGCTCAGCCCGATGGGAGAGGACCTCGCGGATTTCACGCGGGCTTGCCTGGCCTTTTACTTGGAGCAGCGTGAGGATCAGCCGCTGTGACTCATTGATCTCTGTCCCTGCCTGCAAGCGTGTCTGTAGCGCCTCGCGGGCGCGCCCGTAGACGGTGACGATGAACGAAGCTCCCGTGTCTTTGAACTCCGGCGGCACCATCTCCTCGCTGCGGAGGGTTGACACAACGGTGTCGAGCCCCTGGCCAAACGCCTCAACATAGCCGGCTTCGAGGAGCACTTGCATGATGTTCGGGTTGCGTGGCCGCTGTTCGATGAGGATGTTTTCGATCGTCACCCCGGCCGGGAGGCCACCTGGCGAGATCCACTCGATGCGGTTGCGGAACATCTGCACTCGGGCGGCCGAGGTGTAGATCGCGTAGTCCCGGTGGGCCACCATATTCACCCCGAGCTCGCGTATGACCGGGTAGGGGTACTCGTCGACTTCCACGCGCTGCATACTGGTGGGGCTTAGCGTCATGCCGTGGTGCGTGTTGTTACGAATGTATTCTTCAAGCCGGGCGAGTTGCTGGAAGATTGTGCCTCTGATGCTCTTCTCCAGGTGGACCACATCGTTCGATATGGACTCGCCCTGGCTGTAGTGTCCGATGTCGATAACGGCGAGCGGGAAGATCTCCTGCGGGTTACGGCCGAAGCAGAGCAGCCCGGTCAGCGAGACGTAGGTCGCCGCACCCACCGTGATGAGGCAATTCCGTAATCGCAGGTATTGCATTGGGTCATCGGGCCCCTCGTAGCGGCGACGACCTCTCGCCTCGGCGATATGGCGCTCGACCGCAGCCATGTCGATCTGGTCTGGCGAGGTTTCGCGCACTGGGAGCGCATCGGTGGCGAGTCGGCTCGGTGGATCTAGGAAAGATGCGTCGCTCATAGTTTGATTGCTTCTAGGTACTGCGGTGTCCAATAAGCGGTAGCTCAGCGGCTATTGATACTTGATTTGGGATGGGCTAGCGTGATGATTATCGCACTTATAATGGCTCAAGGAATTCGGACACTCGGCCAGGCAAAAGAAAGAAAGGGAGCCTAACCCCATAGCTCACAAGTTAAGGTTTCCACGATCTTGTCAAGTGACCCACTATCGAC
>JBAXES010000668.1:0-2737 GCA_037140315.1 Chloroflexales bacterium | reverse complement strand
CCCATGCTACTACGGGAGGCCTCGGGTTTGTTAAATTTCGGGATGACTCATGGCCTCAAGTGGCGACCCCGGCGCGACTCGAACGCGCGACCTTTTCCTCCGCAGGGAAACGCTCTAATCCACTGAGCTACGGGGTCATTCTCGAACGAGCGGAGTATACCACGATTGGCGGGCAGATGCAAATAGCGCGAGGGCGGCGTGCTGCGCGCCCCCGCGCGGGCACCTGGCGGGCGGCCTACCCTCGGTAGGCGGCGACGGCCGACTCGCGGTCGGAGTAGATCTTAAAGAGAGTGTCGAAGCGGCTCTTGCGGAAGATCTCGGCGATCTGCGGCTGCAGCCCGGCCAGGCGCAGGTCGCCGCCGAGGGGCTGCACGGCCTTCAGGTTCGTGAGCAGCATGCGCAGGGCGAGGCTGGCCACAAAGTTAACCTGGCTCATATCGGCCAGCACCTTGCCCCGGTGGGCGGTGACGACCCCGGCGAGGTTGCTCTCGATGGCGGCCACGCCGACCGCGTCGAGGCGGGCGGGCAGCTCGATCACCAGGACATCATCGATATGCTCTACATTCACGCGCGGAACCCCTTTCCATGCTCGGTCGGCAGCGGCCCTGATGCGGTCTCGGCCCTCTGGCCACGCATTATAGCATGCTGACGCCTGCGCCCGCGCCCAGCCGGGAGACGACCATCAGCGTCATATCGTCGGCCTGGGGCTCCCCGGCGGCGTAGGCGTCCACCTGCTGGATCACGAGGGTAACGAGATCCTGGGAGGCGTGGGCGGCGCCCGCGCGCAGCACGGCGTGGAGCCGGTCGTCGTTGAAGGGTTCGCCGGCGGCGTTCATCGCCTCGGTGATGCCGTCGGTGAACAAGATGATCCGCTCGCCGGGGGCGATATGGGCGTGCTGCACCGTGAACTCCTGGCTGGCCACGATCCCGATCGGCAGGGTGCCCTCCTGGAGCTCGCGGATGTGCAGGCCGGGGCCATCGACCTGGAGCGGCGGGTTGTGCCCGGCGTTCACATAGGCCAGCGCGCCGCTGCGTGGGTCGAGCACCGCGTAGAAGAGCGTGATGAACATGTTGCTCTCGGCGTGCTCGCGGCAGATGTAGTCGTTCACCAGCCAGAGCGCGCCGGTGAGGATGCTCTCGGGGTCGAGCACCATGCCGCCCTGGAAGATCCAGGGCGCCAGGGATGCGGCGCGCAGCAGCGAGCGGCTCAGGGCCACGAAGAGGGCGGCCACGACGCCCTTGCCGCAGGCGTCGGCCACCACCAGGCCCAGCCGCCCGTCGCTCAGCTCGATGCAGTCGTAGAAGTCGCCGCCCACGGCCTGGGCCCCGCGGCTGTAGGCGCTCACCTGCCAGCCGGCGGGCTGGGGCAGCGCCCGCGGCAGGAAGGACTCCTGGATCTGGCGGGCGACCGCCAGCTCCTGCTCGATGCGGTTGAGCCGGATCAGCTCGGCCTGGGCGGCCTTGAGCTGCTGGTAGGCCGCCAGCAGCTCGGCGTTCTTGCGCTCCAGGTCGCCGATCATGCGCTGGTTGGTGTTGCGCACGCGGGTGGTGCTGTTGCGCAGCATGTTCATGGCCAGCTCGGGGCTCGAGCCGATCAGGGTCTTAAAGTCGGCCTCGCTGAGCACCACCAGGTAGCTGTTATCGACGGCGCGCACGGTCGCCGAGCGCGGGCTGCGGTCGATCAGGGCCATCTCGCCGATCATCTGGCCGGTGTCGTAGACCTCCAGGCGGAGCTCGGCGCCGTTGACGAAGGTCAGCACCTCCAGCGAGCCCGCGAGGATCACAAAGCAGTCGTAGCTGGTGTCGCCCTGGTTGAAGAGCACCTCGCCGGCCGCGAGGCGGCGCTGGCCCAGGTGGGCGGCCATATGGTTGAGGGTCGTTGCGTCGAGGTGCTTAAACCAGAGCACCTCGCGCAGCAGGTCTTGCAGCATCTCACCGCCCTTTTATCACGGTCAGCTCATTCCACCCGCTGGCGTCGTCGCGCTCATACGACAGATCATCTGCGAACTCGCGGACGAAGTAGAGCCCCAGGCCGCCGATCGCGCGCGAGGACGGGTCGGCGTCGCTCAGGTCGGGGTCGGGCTGGTGGCGCGGGTCGAAGGGCTCGCCGCGGTCGCGGATGCTGATCCGCAGCGTCCCCTCATCGCACGAGCAGGCCAGCTGGATCACGTCGCGGTTGGCGTCGCTGTAGCCGTACTTGACGATGTTGGTCGCGATCTCCTCGATCACCAGGCGCATCAGGTAGCTCTGGTCGGCCGTCAGGGGCAGGTATGCCTCCACGCGGTCGGTGAAGGCTATCAGCGTCGTGATGCTCTCCCAGTCGGCGAGCACTTCGATCGACTGCTGCAACGTCGCCTCCTGGCGGGGTGTGGGGCGGCGAAGCCGCCCCACGGTTTTTCTTGTCGGGTGGGGGCCCGGGCGCAGCCCCAGGGACGTTGCATCCGCCCTCTCCTCGCAGAGTATAGCACGGCGCGCGCGCGGCTGCTATGCTATAATCCACCTATCCCCCTGCTACCGACAAGTGAGCATCCGCCGATAACGAGCCGTTCAATCGTGGCCCCGCTAAGCTGGCCGTGATCCAACTTGCTTGCATATTAAGGTGCCCCCATGTCCGACCCGCCCACCGCCCGCGCCCACTGGGTCCGTCGCGATACGATCCTCTGGGAGGCGGCCGCCGCGCCCGATCACTCCTACGCCCTGCTCGCCGGCGCGATCCGCCTCGCGCTCCATCCTGATG
>JBAXES010000667.1:0-2737 GCA_037140315.1 Chloroflexales bacterium | reverse complement strand
AGGTTTCAGGATCGACCATTTTACGTTACCGTTTCGCAATGGCCCTCACCCCCCAGCCCCTCTCCCTGAGCGGGAGAGGGGGCTGGGGGGTGAGGGCTGCCCGGCGATCAAACGACGTTGCACCAGCCCCCAGGGCTGGTGCAACGTCACCTCCCGGAGGGGGTGTGGGGGCGGCTTCGCCGCCCCCACGTTATTTTTTTGTCAGGTTTGGGCGGCTTCGCCGCCCAAACCTGACAAAAAGCGGGGTCTGGGGCGCAGCCCCAGGGACTTTGCACGAGCCCTGCAACAGCCCCCGCGCAGGCCCACGGCGGTCGCATCGTGTGGTATGCTAACAGACAGAGCGACGACCGACCCGCGCGTGTGGGTCGGTCGTCGGCTGTCAGCCAGCGATAGCGGGGGCAACAATGAAGATCTACACGAAGACCGGCGACGCCGGGGAGACCGGGCTGTGGGGCGGGCAGCGGGTGAGCAAGGACGCCATGCGCGTCCACGCCTACGGCACCGCCGACGAGTGCAACGCGGCGATCGGCGTGGCGCGGGCCAGCGGGCTCGACGCCGGGCTCGACGTGGCCCTCGGCCAGGTGCAGGCCCAGCTGTTCGTGGTTGGCGCGGACCTGGCCACGCCCAGCGCGGGCGGCCCGAACGTCCCGCGGGTCGGCACGGACGAGATCGCCTTCCTGGAGGCGCTGATCGACACCCTGGAGGCCGAGCTAGAGCCGCTCAAGCAGTTCATCCTGCCGGGCGGCACGCCGGCGGCGGCCCACCTGCACCTGGCCCGCACCATCTGCCGGCGGGCTGAGCGCTGGGCGGTGAGCCTGGCCCACGAGGAGGCCCTGAGCGCCGATGTGCTCACGTACCTCAACCGCCTCTCCGACCTCCTCTTTGTGGCCGCCCGCGCCGCCAACGCCCGCGCCGCCACCCCCGATGTGCCCTGGGTCAGCCCGCGGCTGATCTAATCATATATTTTCATTGATGTTGCCAGCTTCGCTGGCAACATCAATGAAAATAATACCGCTTGTTGCGCCTGGGCACAGCCCTGAAGATGTTGCAACTGTGCTGCCGTAGGCTTTACAGCTGGCACGCTACATTGTTGCGCCTGGGCACAGCCCTGAAGATGTTGCAACGGGCATGCCTCGCCCTGCGTATATCATAGTGGAGCATCTGCCTGGAAGAGCCGCCTGTGCATCTGAAAGGACATCCGCCTATGACTGCCACAGCCCTTGGCATGATCGCCGGCCTTATCGGCTGGTTCCTCGTCCGCTACATCCTGTTCAGCTTCTACACCCTGAACCAGAACGAGCGCGCGGTCAAGACCATCTTCGGGCGCGCGGAGCGCATGCCCGCCGCCGCGAGCACCGAGGACCCCTTCGCCGAGTACCTGCGCCCCGATGAGCGCGACCGCTACACCTACCCGCAGCTGCGCGTCATCCAGCCCGGCGGCCCCTACTTCAAGTGGCCCTGGGAGAAGATCTACAAGGTCTCGGTGGCCACACAGACCGTCAACATGGCCCTCGATATGGAGGACCAGCGGGCAAACAACGGCGGCACGGTGCTCGAGGCCGTCACCAAGGATCAGCTCAACGTCGGGCTGAAGGGCCAGATCCGCTACCGCGTCTCCGAGCGCCACCTCTACGCCTACCTCTTCGGCGTGAAGCGCCCGATCGTCCACGTGATGGCCTACTTCGTCTCCATCCTGCGCGAGCGCATCGCCAACTTCGAGGCGCCGCCCTCGACGGCGCTGGGCCTGGCCTCGCAGCCCACCGACGCCAGCGCGGTCTCCGGCGTCTCGATCAACGACCTGCGCAAGAACCTGCGCGACCTGAACGAGCACATGGACCGCGAGAGCCTCTCGTCGCCGGTGCGCTACGGGATCGCCCTGGACGCCTCGCTGATCACCGAGATTGACGCACCGACCGAGGTCGAGTCGGCGATGGCCGCGATCAACACGGCCCACAACCAGGTCTCGTCGGACATCAGCCTGGCCCAGGCCTCGGCCGACCAGAAGATCGTCCAGTCGAAGCGGGCGGTGGAGATCGAGACGCTGAAGGCCCAGGCCGAGGCCGAGCCGCTGAAGGCCCAGGCCGAGCAGCTGCGCGCCCTGCGCGAGAGCGGCCCGGGTGCCCTGGCCTCGTACGTGCGCAACGTGCGCCTGAACCTCTTCCGCCAGGCCGAGCGCGTGATCATGGAGGTGGAGAAGTGAAAGAGCTCCTTGCGTTCATCGCATCCACCGGCATCACCTTCGTGCTCGCGTTCTTCCTGGTGCCGCTGCTGATCGGGCTGGGCCGGCTGTTCGGGATCTTCACGATCGTGCGCGAGGGCAACTGCCACGTCTACACGCTGTTCGGCAATGTGGTCGGCGTGCTGCGCGAGCCGGGCCTCTACATCCTGCCGACCAAGCTGGGCCTCTCGGCCCTGATCATCAACTTCTTCGGCAAGTGCTACGTGCTCGACATGCGCCTCGACCAGTCCTACCTGCGCAGCCAGCCGGTGAACTCCGAGGAGGGCGCGCCGATGGGCATCGGGGCCTGGTTCGAGATGAAGATCAGCGACCCGGTGGCCTACCTGTTTAAGAACGCCGACCCGCAGGGCTCCCTGGCGGCCAACGTCAGCAACGCCGTGGTGCGCACGCTCAGCAACCTGCCCCTCGGCGAGATGCTGGAGAACCGCCACGCCATGAGCTCCTCGGTGCGCGCCGAGGTCTCGCCCAAGTCGGTGGAGTGGGGCTACCAGCTCGGCT
>JBAXES010000666.1:0-2740 GCA_037140315.1 Chloroflexales bacterium | reverse complement strand
CCCAGGGCGTGCCCTTCGCCCGCGAGTACGGCGGCTACCTCGACAACCGCTCCTTCGGCGGCGCCCAGGTGAGCCGCACCTTCTACGCCCGCGGCCAGACCGGCCAGCAGCTGCTGCTCGGGGCCTACTCGGCCCTCTCCCGCCAGATCGCCGCCGGCACGGTGAAGATGTTCCCGCGCACCGAGATGCTCGACCTGGTGGTGGTGGACGGCCGGGCCCGCGGGATCATCACCCGCGACATGGTCACGGGCAAGATCGAGCGTCACGTGGCCGACGCGGTGGTGCTGGCCACGGGCGGCTACGGCAACGTCTTCTACCTGAGCACGAACGCCAAGGGCTGCAACACCACGGCGATCTGGCGCGCCCACCGCAAGGGGGCCTTCTTCGCCAACCCCTGCTACACGCAGATCCACCCCACCTGTATCCCCGTCACCGGCGAGCACCAGAGCAAGCTCACGCTGATGAGCGAGTCGCTGCGCAATGACGGCCGGATCTGGGTGCCGCGCAAGGCGGGCGACACGCGCAACCCCAAGGACATCCCCGAGAAGGAGCGCGAGTACTACCTGGAGGAGCGCTACCCGAGCTTCGGCAACCTCGTGCCGCGCGACGTGGCCTCGCGCAACGCCAAGCAGGTCTGCGACGCCGGGCGCGGCGTCGGCCCCGGCGGCCTGGGCGTCTACCTGGACTTCGCCGAGTCGATCAAGCGTCTGGGCAAGAAGGTGATCGCCGAGCGCTACGGCAACCTCTTCGACATGTACAAGCAGATCACCGGCGAGGACCCCTACGAGATCCCGATGCGGATCTACCCGGCCATCCACTACACGATGGGCGGCCTCTGGGTGGACTACAACCTCCAGTCCAGCATCCCGGGCCTGTTCGTGGGCGGCGAGGCGAACTTCTCGGACCACGGGGCGAACCGGCTGGGGGCCTCGGCGCTGATGCAGGGCCTGGCCGACGGCTACTTTGTGCTGCCCTACACGCTGAGCAACTACCTGGCCCAGGTGAAGGTCGACAACATGAGCACCGACCGCGCCGAGTTCGTGCAGGCCGAGGCCACGGTGACGGGCCAGACGAAGAAGCTGCTGAGCGTCAACGGCACGCGCACGGTGGACTCGTTCCACCGCGAGCTGGGCAAGCTGCTGTGGGACAAGTGCGGCATGGGGCGCACCGACGCCGGGCTGCGCCAGGCCCTGGCGCGCATCCCCGAGCTGCGCGAGGAGTTCTGGAAGAACGTGAAGGTGCTCGGCGCGAACGAGGAGATGAACCAGTCGCTGGAGAAGGCCGGCCGGGTGGCCGACTTCTTCGAGCAGGCTGAGCTAATGTGCATCGACGCCCTGCACCGCACCGAGTCGTGCGGCGGCCACTTCCGCGAGGAGAGCCAGACCGACGACGGCGAGGCGAAGCGTGACGATGAGAACTTCTCGTACGTGGCGGCCTGGGCCTACAGCGGCAACCTGTCGAAGCCACAGCTGAACAAAGAGCCGCTGAGCTTTGAGTATGTCCACCCGAGCCAGCGGAGCTATAAGTAATATGTGTGCCGGCATCTCCGGCGGGAGGGGGTTTGGGGGGGGGGTTCTCCCCCCCCCCGGCCCCCCCCCCCGCAGGTACTCGCACTTGGGAGCGATAGCGATATGAAGCTGACCCTAAACGTCTGGCGGCAGAAGAACAGCCGCACGGCGGGAGCGTTTAAGACCTACCAGGCCCCCCACGTGAGCCCGGACATGTCGTTCCTGGAGATGCTCGACGTGGTGAACGAGGATCTGATCCTGCGGGGCGAGGATCCGATCGCGTTCGACCACGACTGTCGCGAGGGCATCTGCGGGATGTGCTCGCTGATGATCAACGGCGTGTCCCACGGCCCAGTGCGCGGCGTCACCGCCTGCCAGCTGCATATGCGCAGCTTCAAGGATGGCGACACGATCACGATCGAGCCCTGGCGGGCCGAGCCCTTCCCGATCATCAAGGACCTCGCGACGGACCGCAGCGCCTTCGACCGGATCATCCAGTCGGGCGGGTTCATCAGCGCCTCGACCGGCTCGGCCCCGGACGCGAACGCGGTGCAGGTGCCGAAGGACAAAGCCGACCTGGCGATGGACGCGGCGGCCTGCATCGGCTGCGGGGCCTGCGTGGCGGCCTGCCCGAACGCCTCGGCGATGCTCTTCGCCGGCGCGAAGATCGCGCACCTGGGCTACCTGCCGCAGGGCCAGGCCGAGCGATCGCAGCGGGCGATCAACATGGTCTCGCAGATGGACGCCGAGGGCTTCGGCAGCTGCACGAACATCGGCGAGTGCTCGGCGGTCTGCCCGAAGCAGATCAGCCTGGACGTGATCGCGCGCATGAACCGCGACCTGATCGGGGCCTCGCTGAAGGGCCTGGAGCCGAGCGGGGTTGTGGCGGTGCCCGCCAAGTAAGATCATCGGGCGCCTGCGGCCCCGGGCAAACCAAGAGGTGGCTGAAGCTGCCAGCTTCAGCCACCTCTTGGTTTTATTTACTACAGCCGGACGGCCGACCCCAGCACCGCGAGGGTCTCCTCGGCGACGCGGCGGTAGGAGAAGTGGGCGGCGCGGGCGAGGCCCTGGGCGCGCAGGTCGGCGCGTAGGCGGGCGTCGCCGAGGACGCGGCCGAGGGCGGCGGCCCAGCCGAGGACATCGTCGGGGGGCACGCGCAGGGCGGCCGCGCCCACCACCTCGGGCAGGCTGCTGGCGTCGCTGACGACCACCGGGACGCCGCATGCCCTGGC
>JBAXES010000665.1:0-2747 GCA_037140315.1 Chloroflexales bacterium | reverse complement strand
CGCCCGACCTGGGATAAGGCCAGAACCACCGGGTGGATGCCGATCTCAAAGAGGCCCAGGAAGGCCCGCCCGGGCAGCTGCACGGGGGGCAGGCGGTGGAGGGCGTCGCTGCGAAAGCCGACGGCGAGGAGCAGGAGCAGGCCGATCAGGGCGAGCAGGTTGAGGGCGACAAGCATCGGCTCGTCGCGCACGGCCAGCCAGATCGCGAAGCTGAGTGCGGCACCGCCGAGCCAGCGGTTGGCCTTGCCGGGCCGGCCCTCGATCATGCTGATGCCGGACAGGGCGGCCAGGCCGAGGGCGACGATGATCGGCACCGAGATACCGAGGTTGTGCCCGTAGAGGAGCAGGTCGGCGCAGATGCCGAGCAGTAGAGCGATGCCGAGGAGGATGTGGGGGGCGCGCAGGCTAGCCATTGGTGGCTCCGGGTCGCAGAGAGTAAAAGGCCGCTGCCCTGGTTATACCAGGAGAGCGGCTCTGATCGCGACCCTTTGCGTGTTGCGGCCCGCGCACTCAGGTGCTTGACAGCGGGGAGGCGTGGGGCGTGAGATGTGAGTCCGCCTCACGCCTCACGCCTCAGATCACATCTTCATCTTATACCCGACCTCTTTGAGGATCTCGCGGGCGATGACGTTCTTCTGGATCTCGTTGGTGCCCTCGAAGATACGGGTGACGCGGGCGTCGCGGTACATGCGCTCCAGGGGCAGCTCGCGCGAGAAGCCCATGCCGCCGTGGATCTGGAGGGCCTCGTCGATCACCTGGCTGGCCATCTCGGTGCAGTAGAGCTTGACGATGCTGCTCTCCAGAGTAGCGGGCTGGTGGGCGTCCACCTTCTTGGCGCAGTCGTAGACGATCTGCTCCATGGTGTAGATCTTCACGGCCATCTCGGCCAGCTTGAACTGGATGGCCTGGAAGTCGGCGAGGGCACGGCCAAACTGGTGGCGCTCGATCGCGTACTTGACGCTGAGGTCAAATGCCTCCTTGGCCCCGCCCACGCTGCTGCCGCCCAGCCCCACTCGGCCGATGTCGAGGGTCTTCATCGCGATCTGGAAGCCGTGGCCCACGCCGTGGGCGCCGCCAAGCACGTTCTCAGCGGGGATGCGGCAGTCCTCAAAGAAGAGGCTGGCGGTGTGGGATGCCTTCAGGCCCATCTTATGCTCGACCTTGCCGACGCGGAAGCCGGGGGTGCCCTTCTCGACGAGGAACGCGGTGATGCCGCCGCGCGGGCCCTTATGCTTATCATTGACGGCGTGGACCACGATCACATCGGCGAAGCTACCATTGGTGATCCACATCTTCTGTCCGTTGAGCACCCACTCATCGCCCTGGTGCTCGGCGGTGGTCTGGAGGTGGGCGGCGTCGGAGCCGGCGTTGGGCTCGGTGAGCGCCCAGGCCCCGATCATCTGGCCGTGGTTCAGCGCCTTAAGGTAGTGCTCTTTCTGGGCCGGGGTGCCGCCGATAAAGATGCTCATGGCCGCCAGCTGGGCGTGGGCGCCGATGATCGTGGCGGTGCTGGCGCAGGAGCGGTTCAGCTCCTCCATCAGCACGCAGTAGCCGGTGATGCCCATATCGATGCCGCCGTACTTCTCGGGGAAGGGCACGCCCAGCAGGCCCAGCTCGCCGGCCTTCTTGATCACCTCGAAGGGCACCCGCTCCTCCTCGTCGAGATCGTGGGCGATCGGGCGGATCTCCTTGTCCACAAAATCGCGGACGGTCTGGCGCAGCATCTTGATCTCGTCGGTGTGCTCGTACTCCATCGTCGAAGCCTCCTTGAAATAATGTTGAATGTTGAATGCTGAATGTTGAATTTCGCTCAGCATTCAACATTCAACATTCCTAACCGGCAGGACAAGGGCCGAGGGGTGCTCGGCGTCGTGGTGGATGGTCTGTCGGGCGACGGCACCGGCCCGCCCGTGGCCGAGCGGTGCGTCGTTGCCGAGGTTGCGGCTCCAGCGCGGGTGGGCCGCGCTACAGACCTGGAGCCGGACACGCTGGCCGGGGAGGAAGCGCTGTGCAGTGGCCCACATGTCGATCTCAATGCGCAGGCTGCCGTCGGGCTGGGGCGCCCCTTTCCCTGGCGCCACACGAAATAAGCCGTCACAGATATTGCTGCTGCGCCTCCCCTGGTCGACCACGCAGAGCCGGGCGATGAAGTCGGTGTGGGCCAGGCTGGACCGGACATAGAGCTCGGCCCGCACCGGGCCGATCACATCGAGCGGAGACTCCAGCGGGGGCGTGGTGAAAGTGAGTACGTCGCCACAGACGCCCTGCACCACCACGTGGTAGCCGCGCTCGGCGAACATCTCGGCGCCCAGGGTATAGATGGCACCGAAGGGGCCGATCTCTGAGGATCGACCGTAGGGTGTGCGGATCAGGATCGTCGGGAGGGGGCCGTCGTCCACGGGCGCGAATCGGTCGGCCATGAGGGTGACACCGTCGGGCAGCGGGACGCGGATGCCCGCGTGGGCGCGGACGCGGTGGCGGGCTGGGCGCAGACCGAGGGCGCGACCGATGAGCTCACGGCGGGCCGTGACCACCCCGACCCTGGCGATGGTGATCCCGGCCATTGTGATTGCGGCGCGACGTGCCATAAGGGCGGCCTCCGGCCAATGGGGGCGGCGCGGTATGCGACATTACACACTGCGTCATGAAGTATAACAACCGCCCGCACGAATGTCAAAGGGGGGATTCTTCTGGGGTGCAGGCATGAGTTGACAGTGAGTTGAGCGCTCCTCACAAAGACGGTACGA
>JBAXES010000664.1:0-2751 GCA_037140315.1 Chloroflexales bacterium | reverse complement strand
ACCTCGTGGTGGGCGCAGCGGCCGCGGCGCAACCCGGCCGGCCTCGGGGTGACCGGCGTGATGGCGGACGGCGACGGCACGCCCGCCACGCAGCCCGGCGTCGACTGGGCCTGGGATGATTCGCTGGTAAAGTGGCGCGCGGGCATGAGCTTCGACAGCTGGGAGGCCGGGTCGATCCCGGGGCACCTGGGCCGGCTGCTGGCCTACGCCCTGCCCGCGGGCACCGGCACGCCCGAGCAGCAGGCCCTGATCACGGCGGCCATGAGCCGACGCCAGCTGCGGGCAGACTACCGCGGGATCGCGCCGACGATCATCGGCTTCAACGGGACGTGGGCGGTTCCCGGCACAACCTACGGCCAGAGCATCCTGGCCCTGGCGCAGAGCATGCGGGGAATGTAGGGGCGAAGCAGCGGCCACACGGTGGTGCTTTATACCTCGCCATTTCTCCGCTGGCCGCTGCTTCGCCCCTACGATCAACGATGATACAATGATAGCGTGTAGAGAGCGGTTTGACCCTTGTCAATGCGGAAAATCGCCCCTCTCGCGTTAAGGAATATTCCCTTGACTCGCCCCCGGCCAGGACGTATAATACGCACATTCCTTAATGCCTCTTAACCCTTGGATAAAGGAGTTTGGTATGGGGGCAAAACTCAACAAGTATGACAGTAGCTCGTGGGGGCGGCGCAGGCTGTAGTCTGCTGCCGCCCCTCTTGTTTTCCGTCGCCGCACAACGTCTCGATTGAACGAGGTCGTTCAAACCCTATGCAGGAGGTTTCCCATGCACTCTGATCTCATCGGAAAGATTGAGAAGGCCCGCCGCTACGCCGAGGAGCCGGAGCGGATCAAGTTTAGCGGCCTGAAGGCGCACTTCAACGGCGGAAACAGCGAGCACGAGATCGAGCTGAAGGATGGTCACTGGAGCTGCAGCTGCTCATTCTCGCACACCTGGGGCACCTGCGCCCATATTATGGCGATGCAGCGCATCCTAACCCCGATGCTCACCAAAGAGGCGCTTCAGGCCGACACCGATCTGCACCTGAACGATGAGCCGGTGGCTGTTTGACGATAGCAGATAGCTGGGCGATACTGGCGGCGCGCTGACGCCGCCTATCGAGGGGGGCGTGGCAGCTGCCACGCCCCTTTGCCATATACCACCATGACCCTTGTAATCGCACACCGGGGCGCATCCGCCTACGCGCCCGAGAACACCATCGCCGCCTTCGCCCTGGCCCAGCGCCAGGGGGCCGACATGATCGAGCTAGACGTGCAGCCCACCGCCGACGGGGCCCTGGTGATCTTCCACGACGACACCACCGAGCGCTGGGACGACCGCCCCCGACCGGTGGATCGGTGTACCCTGGCCGAGCTCCAGGCGCTCGACATCGGCGGCGAGCGGGTGACGACCCTGGAGGAGACCCTGGCCTTCGCCCGCGAGACCGGGATCGCGCTCAACGTCGAGCTGAAGACGGCCGGGGTCGGGGCGCGCTGCGCGGCACTGCTGCGCCAGTACGACATGATCGAGCAGACGGTGGTATCCTCATTTGTGCAGGCCGCCCTGAGCGAGCTGGCCGCCGCCGACCCGGCGGTGCGCCGGGGCTACCTGATGGGCACCGACAGCTACCGCCCCGACATCCGCGCCCGCGAGCTGTGGCCCTTCCTCGCCCTCAAGGCCGTCGGCGCCGTGGCATGGCACCCCTCGCACGATCTGCCCGCCGTGATGCGGATCATCCCGCTGGTGCGCCGGGCCGGCTACGCGGTGAATGTGTGGACGGTGGACGACCCGGCCCAGATGCGGCGGCTGGCGACGGCCGGGGCCACCGGGATCATCACCAACCGGCCCGACGTGGCCCGCGCGGTATTGACCCGCGGATAGGGCGTAGCAGCGCGCGTTGCGCGCTGCTACGCCCTTACTACGATACAGGAGTCCCCATGAATATTGAGACGATCGCCATCCACGCCGGCCAGGAGCCCGACCCGACATCGGGGGCGGTGATCCCGCCGATCTACCTCTCGACAACCTTTGAGCGGGCGGCGGACGGCAGCTACCCGCACGGCTACGTCTACACGCGCAGCGAGAACCCGAACCGCAGCATGCTGGAGCGCAGCCTGACGGCGCTGGAGGGCGGGGCCGACTGCGCGGCCTTCGGCTCAGGCATGGCGGCGGCGATGAGCGTCTTCCAGGCCCTGCGCCCCGGTGACCACGTGATCGCCCCCGACGACGCCTACCACGGGGTGACTCGCCTGCTGCGCGAGCTGATGGTGCCCTGGGGCCTGGAGTACACGCCGGTAGATATGGACGCCCCGGCCAACGTGCGGGCGGCCCTGCGCCCAAATACGCGCCTGGTCTGGATCGAGTCGCCCTCGAACCCGCTGCTGAAGGTGGCCGACATCGCAGCTATCGCCGAGATCGCGCACGCGGCCGGGGCGCTCTGCGCGGTAGACAACACCTGGGCCACGCCGATCTTCCAGCGCCCGCTGGGCCTAGGGGCCGACCTGGCCATCCACGCGACCACCAAGTACCTGGGCGGGCACAGCGATGTGCTGGGCGGCGCGGTGGTGACGCGTGAGGCCAGCCCGCTCTTCGAGCGGCTGCGCTTCGTCCAGGGCCAGGGCGGCGCGGTGCCCTCGCCCTTCGACTGCTGGCTGATCGTGCGCGGCATCCGGAGCCTGGCCTACCGGGTGCGCGCCCACGCCGACCACGCCATGCGCGTGGCCCGCTTCCTGGAGGCCCACCCGCAGATCGAGCGCGTC
>JBAXES010000663.1:0-2754 GCA_037140315.1 Chloroflexales bacterium | reverse complement strand
GGCAGTCATATCCCATCAGCATACCACAAGCTCAGCCGTCCTGCCCGCTGCTATATGGTCGGCGCGAACGGCGCGAATGGCTCATCGCTGCGCTGGCGGTTTTCATCGTCGCGGACTTTTATCTCACCTTTATTAGCAACGAAATCGTCACTCGGCGGACGGTATTCAACCTGACCTACGCGTTTTTCATCGGGATGGCGGCGTGGGCAACCGCGCATTACAGTCAGCCTGCCAGATCGGCGTCGGCGCTATTGCTGGCCTTCGCTTTTGCCTTTAATTCCGCCTCGCTCACACTAAGTACAATATTAAATGTACTCTCCCCGGCGGACGCCGGCCCTGTGGTCGCATCGCTGTCGCAGCTTAATTCGTTTCTGGGGGGACTGATCGCCAACACCCTGGAGACGCTTGGCGTGATCTTGTTGGTCAACCAGCGTTTGAGCTCGGAAAATCGCAAGAACCTGGAGAACCTAGAACTAGTTTTCAACACCAGCCCGGATGCCATACTACTGACGCGTCTGAATGACGGCCGTATTTTACGGGTGAACGACGGTTTCACCGCCCTCACGGGCTATACCCGTGCCGACGTGCAGGGCCGTACTACCCTGGATATTCATCTGTGGAAAGACCCAGCGGAGCGCGAGACGCTGATGAAACTGCTGACCGACAAAGATACGGTGGAAAACTACGAAATCGCACTGGAGCGCAAAGATGGCGGTGTCATGGTCGGCCTGATCTCGGGAAGGGTCATCCGTATGGACGGGGAGGCTCAGGTGATCAGCACCACGCGCGACATCACCGAACGCAAGCTATTGCAGGAACGTATTCAGCAGCAAGCTATCACCGACGATCTCACAGGGTTGTTTAACCGGCGGTATTTTATGGAGCGGGCGGCGCTGGAACTCAAACGCGCCCAGCGGCTTAAGCGCGACCTCGCGTTGGCGATGATTGACCTGGACTGGTTCAAGCGTATCAACGACACCTATGGTCACGTCGCCGGAGACCAGACCCTAGTGGCGTTTGTGCAGTCCATCCGGGTGCAGGTGCGCGAGATTGATCTGATTGCCCGCTTCGGCGGCGACGAGGTCATTGTGTTGTTCCCCGAGACGACCGACATCCAGGCGGCTGAGGTGGTGGAACGGGTGCGCCGCAGCCTAGCCGCCGGCTCGGTGGACCAGAGCGGGCCAGCGGTCGAGTTGAGCCTGAGCGCGGGCATCGCCCAACTGGGTGAAGAAGCCACAACGCTTGATGCGCTGATCCAGCGCGCGGACAAGATGCTCTATCGAGCCAAATTGCTGGGGCGCAATCGGGTCGAGTATATATAAAATATATAGTATAGGTGCCGGAAATAGGGTTGGTCACTTGGACTTTGCGTTTGCCTCTACCTCTTCAGGACGTAGCCATGACGCAAAACCAACGCGAGCAGCATTGCCTATCACTGCACTACCGCCCCCCCTGAACGGATACAGCTCGTCGTAGCGTAGGCGATGAATCGGTCGTTGGGCACGCTCCGCTGAGCAACGCCCGCGCTGGGCGACGTATCCCGCAGTGACTATGCTATACTTTTGGGCGGCACAATGCCCACCACCGAGATGTATTTGACGCCGAGCGACGCTGACCTGCGCGCGGCGACGGAGCGTGCGACCCCATGACCGCTACTCAGCCCAGCGCCCCCAGTGGCAAGGCGAACGGTGCTATTAAGCAGGAGGAGATCAACGGCATCCTGTGGAAGGCCTGCGACACCTTCCGGGGCACGATCGACCCCTCCGAGTACAAGAACTACATCCTGGTGATGCTGTTCCTCAAGTACATCAGCGATGTGTGGGCCGAGCACTACGCCGCCCTGCGCGCCCAGTACGCGACGACGACCGGCGCATCCGCCGCCAGCTTGGCTTCGAGCGCTTCGTGCTCCCCGCCGATGCCGACTACTATACGCTCTACGACAAACGCAACGAGGCCAATGTCGGCGAGCTGATCAATGTGGCCCTGGAGGCGATCGAGGAGGCGAACAAGGAGAAGCTGGAGGGGGTCTTCCGCACAGTGCTACGGGAGCGCAGGCGCGGGTTGATGCAGCGACTGCTCCTGACCGATCTCCATAGCGGGCAGCCACAGGCACGCTTCCCAGGCTTCAGTGATTGACGTTCTGCTCTCCGCACCTCGGCCAGAAGATGTGATCGCGCTGCGGCCCTCGCCCACCGCCCAGGAGCGCCTGCGCTACCTGCTCGACGGCAGCCGCAACACCACGCTGAATGACGCGGAGCGCGCTGAGCTGGAGAGCTACCTCCAGCTGGAGCATTTCGTGCGCCGCCTAAAGATTCGCGCCCATGAGAAGCTAGCGGCCAGCGTATAAGACCTTATGGCTCTATGCTACAATGTTCGCTGATCCAAATACGCGAACGGTAAGCGAGGTACGATATGCATAAGATGTGGGAACAACTTGATGCTGTCGAATCGCTCCCTGGGAAAGTTAGCGGCGCGTGGGTCTTTCGTGGCACGCGGGTTCCAGTGGCAGCTCTCTTTGAGAATCTCCGCGATGGCGCAACGATTGACCAGTTCCTTGAGTGGTTTCCGGGCGTCCAGCGTGCCGATGTCGAAGCCGTGCTCAATCACGAAGTGGCAATGCTGACAACGGCTGATGCGGCATGAAGATCCTCTTTGATCAGGGGACTCCCGTCCCACTTCGACGACACCTGCCTGGGCATAGCGCGGCTAGGTTGTCGGTGAGGCTGAAGGCGAGCCCGGCGAGGACCACCAGGC
>JBAXES010000662.1:0-2755 GCA_037140315.1 Chloroflexales bacterium | reverse complement strand
GGCTGGTGCTCGGCACCATCGCCGGCGTGGCCGTGGCCGCCCTCTTCGTCGCCGTCCGGCCTGTCGAGCGCGCCTTCTACCCCTGGGTGATCGTCTCGCAGACCCTGCCGGCCGCCGCCCTGGCCCCGCTGCTCACCATCTGGCTCGGCAACGGCCTGGCCCCGCGCGTGGCGATGGCGGCGCTCTTCGCCTTCTTCCCGGTGCTGGTCAACACCGCCCAGGGGCTGCGCCGCATTAGCGCCGAGCAGCTCGATCTGCTGCGCGCCTGGGGCGCCTCGTCCGCCCAGATCTTCCGCCTGCTGCGCGTGCCCGCCTGCCTGTCCGCGCTGTTCACCGGGATGAAGATCGCATCGACCCTGGCCGTCGTCGGCGCCGTCGTCGGCGAGCTGGCCGGGTCGAGCAGCGGGCTTGGCTATGTGATCAGCATCGCCACCTACCACCTCCAGACCGATCGGGTCTTCGCGGCCATTACCCTCGCCTCTGGCCTGAGCCTCTCGCTCTACATGGGCATTGTCGCCGCCGAGCGCCGGGTGGTCTTCTGGCAGCGTGATCGCTGAGAGAACCTAGGGAAATAGAGAGGGACCATGTGGCGCGCATATGCCCCGACCCTGATCGTTATGCTGGTTCTCGCCATCGCTGGCTGCGCCAGGCCGCCCGCCGCCGCCACACAGGGCGGCGCCCCTGAGGTTCGCCAGGTCTCGATGCGCCTGCAGTGGTTCCCGCAGTACCAGTTCGCCGGCTATATCGTCGCCAAGGTCAAGGGCTACTATCAGGACGCCGGCCTCGATGTGACCCTCAACCCCGGCGGGCCTGATCTGGTGCCCCTGCCCCTGGTCGCCACCGGCAAGGACACCTTCGGCAGCACCGGTGCCGACACTATCCTCACCGCCCGCGAGCAGGATGTCGACGTCGTCGCCCTGGCCACGTGGTTCCAGGCCAGCCCGGTGGCGTTTATGGTCCACAGCGACTCGGGCATCCACGGGCCGCAGGACTTCCCCGGCCACACGGTGGGCATGTTCTACGGCGATAACGTGGAGACCGAGTATCGGGCGCTGCTCGCCGCCACCGGGGTCAGCCGCGATGCGATCACCGAGATCCCCGGCGACTTCAGCCTGGCCCCCTTCCTGCAGCGCCGCGCCGACATCTGGCCCGTCTACGCTACCGACCAGCCCAACACCGCCCGCCGCGAGGGTACCGACATCAGCCTGATCTTTGCCCGCGACTACGGCGTGCAGCTGATGGGCGATGTGCTCTTCACCAGCGCGAAGTTCGCCCGCGAGAACCCCAACACGGTGCGCGCCTTCGTTAGCGCCACCCTGCGCGGCTGGGAGTACGCCATCAGCAACCCCCAGGAGACGGTCGATCTGATTGCCGCCTACAACCCAGATCTGGATAAAGGGCAGCTCGAATTCGAGGCCGGCGAGACGATCAAGCTGATCACGTACGGCGCTGGCAAGGCATGCCCAGGCTATAATAGCCAGGCTGTCTGGGGCTCCGAGGCCAAGCTGCTTAAGGACCTGGCCATCCTCAAGGCGCCGGCGAGCCTCGACGCCGCCTTGGAGCGCACGTATGTCAGCCAGTACTATGCGGGCAAAGGCGTGAGCTGCGGCGAGTAGTATTCAGGTTTCAGGTGCCAGGCTTCAGGTTCCAGATGCAGATGTCGCACTCGGCCTGGTATCTGGCACCTGAAACCTGAAGCCTGTAGCAGGAGATAATCGACCGATGGCCCTCCTCACCCCCATCGCCGTGGCCCTCGGCAAGACGGTCGGGCAGCTCTCGCGCCGGCTGGGCGCGGGCGGCGGCACAACCATGCCGGGCACCCTGGCGCGACGTCTGGTGCCCGGCATCCTCAGCGACCTGAGCGCCGGCCTGCCCCACGGCGCTGTGCTGCTCAGCGGTACGAATGGCAAGACCACCACTAGCCGCATGCTCAGCGAGATCCTGAAAGGCTCCGGCGAGCGCGTGCTGCACAACCGCGCCGGGGCCAACCTGATCGCCGGCCTGACCGCCACCGCCCTGGCCGACGCCGACTGGGCCGGTCGCCCGCGCGCCAGCATCGGCCTTTTCGAGACCGACGAGGCCGCCCTGCCCCAGGCCGTCGCCGAGACCCGGCCGCGGCTCGTGCTCATCCACAACCTCTTCCGCGACCAGCTCGACCGCTACGGCGAGGTGGACACGGTGGCGGCGACATGGCGCGCGGCCCTGGCCAAGCTGCCGCCCGAGGCCACCCTCGTGCTGAACGCCGACGACCCGGCCGTGGCCGACCTCGGGCGCGATCTGGCGGCGCGGGTGGTCTACTACGGGCTCGAGGATGACCGCCACGCCTCGGGGGCCGGCGCGCACATCGCCGACTCGCAGTTCTGTCGGCGCTGCGGGGCGCGCTACGTGTTCAGCCTGGCCTTCTACGCCCACATCGGCCACTACCGCTGCCCGGCCTGCGGCCACGCCCGGCCCGCGCCCGACGTGCGGCTGGCCCGCCTGGACCTCCAGGGAACCGCTGGCAGCCGGCTCTACATAAGCTACCCCGGCGGCGCGATAGAGATCGACCTGCCGCTCCCCGGCCTCTATAACGCCCTGAACGGCCTGGCGGCCAGCGCCGCCGCCCTCAGCCTAGGGGTGGCCCCGCCCACCATCCGCGGCGCCCTGGAGCAGTTCAGCGCCGCCTTCGGGCGGATCGAGCGGGTCAGCGCAGGCCCCGGCGGCCCGCCCATGCTGATCGCCCTGATCAAAAACCCCGTGGGCGCCACTGAGACGG
>JBAXES010000661.1:0-2757 GCA_037140315.1 Chloroflexales bacterium | reverse complement strand
AGGATCTGGTGCTGCGCTGGACCTACCACTCCAACGCGATTGAGGGCAACAGCCTGACCCTCAAGGAGACCAGGGTCGTGCTTGTGGGCATCACGGTGGGCGGGAAGCCGCTGCGCGAGCACTTCGAGGTGATCAACCACCGCGAGGCCATCCTGTATGCTGGTGATCCTCGTTGAGGAGCGCCTGCGCTACTACGAGGCCCTCGACCTCGCCCACACCCGCGGCGAGTACGGGCCATTCCTCGCGCTGGTCGTGTCCTGCCTCGGGCAGAGCTTCGCGCGCTATTGGGGCGTGCTCGGGCGCTAGATGCGGTATCATTACTGCGGGCGGCTCGACGGAGATCCGCCTAGCAACTATGGAGGGACGCCGATGACCCCCAGCTACCGCGCCCCGCGCGGCCCCGAGCTGACCTGCAAGAGCTGGCAGATCGAGGCCGCCTACCGCATGCTCCAGAACAACCTCGACCCCGAGGTTGCGTTCGACCCCGATAACCTGATCGTCTACGGGGGCCGCGGCCGCGCCGCGCGCAACCACCCGGCCCTGGAGGCGATCCTGGCCACCCTGCGCCGGCTGGAGATCGACGAGACCCTGCTGGTGCAGTCGGGCAAGCCGGTGGCGGTCTTCCGCACCCACCTCGACGCGCCGCGCGTGCTGATCGCCAACTCGAACATTGTGCCGGCCTGGGCCACCCAGGAGAACTTCGACCGCTGGGAGCGCGCGGGCCTGATCATGTACGGCCAGATGACCGCCGGCAGCTGGATCTACATCGGCACCCAGGGTATCCTCCAGGGCACCTACGAGACCTTCGGGGCCCTGGCCCGCGCCCAGGGCTGGCCAAGCCTGAGGGGCAAGCTCGTTGTCACCGCCGGCCTCGGCGAGATGGGCGGCGCCCAGCCGCTGGCGATCACGCTCAACGAGGGCGTGGGCCTGCTGGTCGAGGTGGACCGCTGGCGCGCGGAGCGCCGCCTCGGCCTGGGACAGGTTGACGTAATCAGCGACGACCTAGAGGAGGCCATGACCATGGCCGAGGAGGCATGCGCGGCCGGCCAGGCCCGCTCGATCGCCCTGATCGGCAACGCCGCCGAGGTGCTGCCCGAGCTGCTGCGCCGCGGCGTCACCCCCGACGTCGTCACCGACCAGACCAGCGCCCACGACCTGCTCTACGGCTACATCCCGGCCGGGCTGAGCCTGGCCGAGGCCTCGGCGCTGCGCGAGGCCGACCCGGACGCCTACAAGGCCCGCGCCGCCGAGTCGATGGCCGCCCACGTGCGGACGATGCTGGAGTGGCAGCGCCGGGGGGCGATCGTCTTTGACTATGGCAACAACCTGCGCCAGCGCGCCCTGGAGGCCGGCGTGGCCGACGCCTACACCTACCCCGGCTTTGTGCCGGCCTACATCCGCCCGCTCTTCTGCGAGGGCAAGGGGCCTTTCCGCTGGGTGGCCCTCTCTGGCGACCCCGAGGACATCTACGCCACCGACCGCGCCGTGCTGGAGCTGTTCCCCGATGATGAGCACCTGCGGCGCTGGATGACCATGGCCCGCGAGAAGGTGGCCTTCCAGGGGCTGCCCGCGCGGATCTGCTGGCTGGGCTACGGCGAGCGGGCCAGGGCCGGCCTGCGCTTCAACCAGATGGTGGCCAGCGGCGAGCTGAGGGCCCCGATCGTGATCGGTCGCGACCACCTCGACAGCGGCTCGGTGGCCAGCCCCAACCGCGAGACCGAGGCCATGAAGGATGGCTCCGACGCCATCGCCGACTGGCCGCTGCTCAACGCCATGGTGAACGCCGTGGGCGGGGCCACCTGGGTGAGCATCCACCACGGCGGCGGGGTCGGCATCGGCTACAGCATCCACGCCGGCCAGGTGATCGTGGCCGACGGCACCCCCGAGGCCGCCCGCCGCCTGGAGCGCGTGCTCACCTCCGACCCCGGCATGGGTGTGGTGCGCCACGCGGACGCCGGCTACGATGAGGCGATCACGTTTGCGCGGGCGAACAACATCGATATCCCGATGATGCCGTAGAGACGCCCCGTCGGGGCGTCTCTACATGGGGACACCACTATGCACATTGACCTCATGATCCACTCCGCCGCCCAGGTGATCACCTGCGCCGGCCCGCCCGGCCCGCGCCGCGGCCCGGCCATGGTCGACGTCGGCGCGATCTCCGGCGGGGCCGTGGCCGTCCACGGCGGGAAGATCGTCGCCGTCGGCCCGAGCGACGAGCTGCGCGCCGCGTACACCGCCGATGCCGAGATCGTCGCCGCCGGCCGCACCGTCTGCCCGGGGTTTGTGGACCCGCACACCCACGTCGTCTACGCCGGCGACCGGGTGGGCGAGTTTGAGTGGCGCATCGCCGGGGCCTCCTATATGGAGATCATGGCCTCCGGCGGCGGGATCGTCTCGACCATGCGCGCCACCCGCGCGGCCGGCCTGCCCGCCCTGGTGGCCGCGAGCTTGCCGCGCCTGCGCCAGATGCTGGCCCTCGGCACCACCACCGCCGAGGTGAAGACCGGCTACGGGCTGAGCCTGGAGGCCGAGCTGCGCCTGCTGGAGGCGATTCGTATTTTGGGCCTGGAAAATAAAACCCGTTTTTACCAGGCCAGTACCAGCGAGCTGTATGGCTTGGTGCAGGAGATTCCACAAAAGGAAACCACCCCATTTTACCCGCGCAGCCCTTACGCCGTGGCCAAGTTGTATGCCTATTGGATTACCGTGAACTACCGCGAAGCCTATGGCATCTATGCCTGCAATGGCATTCTG
>JBAXES010000660.1:0-2761 GCA_037140315.1 Chloroflexales bacterium | reverse complement strand
GCCCCGCACAGGCCCAGGAAGCTCCGCGCCAGCGGGTCGCCCTCGTCGGGGAAGAGCGCGCGCGCTCTTCCCCGACGGGGGCGACCCGCTGGCGCGGAGCTTCCTGGGCCTGTGCGGGGCCCTGGCCGTGGCCCCGCTGCTTACCCTGGCCCTGCACGCGATCCCCGGCCCGCTGCCGGCCTGGCTGCTGATCATCGCCGCCGACCTGCCCAGCGCTGCGCTGATCTGGCTGCTCGCCAGAGAGCAGAGAAGCTGGGAGAGACCGCAACCCCCTCCAAACTTCCCCTTGCTGATCATCATTGTGATCGGGGTCGCCCTGCGCCTGACCCTCCTGGGCGGCGCAGAGTTCCAGGGCGACGAGGCGCGGGCGATGCTGCTGGCGGCGGGGGTGGCCCAGGGCGACGACGGCATCCTGCTGACCCACACCAAGGGGCCGGTCGAGGCCCTGCTGCCCGCCGGCCCGCTCATCCTGGCCGGCGCGGGGGCCGAGTGGGTCGCCCGCCTGCCCTTCGCCCTGGCCGGGGTCGGACTGCTGCTGGCTGCCGTGGCGATCGCGCGGGCGATGTGGCCGGATGCCGCGCGTCGTAACACTGTTATCGCCGCCGTAGCCGTGGCACTGCTCGCCACCGACGGCTTCGCTCTGGGCTTCGCGCGGATCGTCCAGTACCAGAGCGTCGTCCTGCTCATGTCGGCGGGGGCCTTCTGGTGCTGCTGGCGCTTCTACGCGGGCGCGGGGCGCCCGGCGCGCTACCTCGTGTCGGCGGCGGCGCTGCTGGCGGTGGGCCTGCTGGCCCACTACGACGCGGCGATGGTGGCGCCGGCCCTGGCCTGGCTGGTGATCGCCGGGGGCTGGCGGCGCGGCTGGCGCTGGCGCGAGTGGCTGCTGGGGCTAGGCGCCCCGGCCCTGGTGGGAGGGGCGCTGCTGGCCAGTTTCTACGTGCCCTACGTCACCGGCGCAAGCTTCGGGGCCACCGCAGCGTACCTGGCCGGGCGGGCCGGACAGGGTAAGGCCGGCGGCCCGCCCTTCAACAACCTGCCGCTCTACCTGGACATCATGTCCTTCTACAACGCGCCGCCGCTGGTGCCCATCCTGGCCATCGCCATGCTCGTCGGACTCTGCCTGCTGCCCCTGGCGCGGGGGGCGGCGCTGCCCCTAGCGATCTGGTTTGCGGTGCCCTTCGCCGCCGAGGCCTTCCTGATCGCCGAGCCGCGCACCCACTTCTACAGCGCGCACCCGGCGGCGGCGCTGATCATCGGCTACGCCATCGCTAAGATCGGGAGCGTGAAGAGCCGGAGTCCCGCCCTTCATTTTTTTCTCCGTGTGATTGCGGGCGCAGCCGCCATCCTCTGGCTCGCCGCGAGCCTGGGCTACGCCCAGCTGCTCTACCTGCGCCAGTTCCCCGAGTACCAGCGCACGTTCCCGGCGGCCCGCCCCGCCGCCCTGCGGGCCGGCTACGGCGACCAGCTGCCCAAGGCGGGCTACTTCGGATTCCCGCACAATGATGGCTGGAAGGCCGCCGCCGAGCTCTACCGCACCGGAGTGATCGCGGGCAGCTACGACACCAACCAGAACCGCTGGCTGGCTGGCTGGTATCTGCGGGGCGCGCCCCGCTGCGCAGATACGCCCGACTACTACCTGATCGCCGAGGCCGAGGCGACCCGCTACTTCCCGCCGGGCTACAGTCTGCTGGGCGAGGTCACGGTCGGCCCAGCCCGCGCCCTGGCGATCTACAGCCGCGCGGCGGTCTCCGGGCCGCCCCAGATCTTCTCCGGCGAGCGGCTGGCCGCCGCATTCGACGCCCGGCCCGTCGAGCCATTCCCCGCCGCCGGTACCCTCGCCGACACGCCGCGGGCGGAATGCGACGGTCAGCAGTAGCCCGCGATCTTCGCGCGCAGCCGCGCCGCGAGGGCGGGACTGGCATCGGCCAGGGCCGCGTAGATCTGCTCGGCCTCATCGCGGTAGCGCAGCGCCTTCGCGGGCGTCCAGTGGGCCGGCGGCGGCTGGAGGTTGGTGATCCGGTCGGCCAGCTTCACCATCCAGACCTCGGGCGGCTGGAGGCGGATGCGCCGCAGGCTGTCGGCCATCTGCGCAGCTTTGGGCAGCGCGGCGTCCTTGGTGAGGGCCAGCACCCCGTCGGCCACCGCCGCCCCGAAGGCCGCCGCGATCTCAGCGTAGCCCACCCGCGTGTCCTCGACCACATCGTGGAGCAGGGCACACTGCACGGCCAGGTCGCCGTCGCGGCCCGGCCCATCGCGCAGGGCCGCGATCACCTCCATGCTCACAAAGGCCAGGTGCATGATGTAGGGCAGATCGGTGCCGGGGTAGATCTGGCCCCGATGCGCCCGCGCCGCGAAGTGGTACGCCGCCAGGTAACGATCCTGTGACCACATAAGGAATCCTCCTTCCTAAAAATCTTCATATATGTGGTTGAAATTGCCAGCTTCGCTGGCAATTTCAACCACATATATGATCATTATCTGGGGCCGAAGGCCCCAAGGCTACCCCCCGCGAAGCGTGATCAGCAGGGCCGAGCCGGCGAAGGTGGCGCCCAGGGTGCCCAGCGCGAGCAGGGCGGCCAGGAGCCATGCGGCGGCCGCGCGCCGGCGCGAGATGCGGTGGGCCGCCGCCAGCCCGGCGACGGCGAGGTAGGCCGAGCCGAGGGCCAGCAGCCCGTGGGCCCCCCAGCAGATCGCGGCGGCCACAGACTGCCCCGGAGTCGCCGCGCCCCCGCCGAAGCTGGCCGCCGGGATAGCGATCAGC
>JBAXES010000659.1:0-2767 GCA_037140315.1 Chloroflexales bacterium | reverse complement strand
CCCATCCCCTATCCCCCACCTCCTGAAAAATTCCCACCAGGGCCGCCTCAAACTCGCCGCCGAGGCATATGTCGGCGCCGCAGGCGCGCAGGTGCTCGGCGTTGAGCGGGGCGTAGAGGCCGTAGCAGACGATGGTGGCGCGGGGGGCGAGGGCGCGCAGCTCGGGCAGCAGATCGGCGGCCAGGCGGGTGGCCGTGTGCATGGGCACGTACAGGCCGATCAGCGCCGCTCTGGCCACCGCCTCGCGGTCGAGCGGCTGCACGGCGGTGTCGATGGCGATCACCTCGGCCCCGGCGCGGCGCAGCCAGGCCGCCGGCGAGGCCAGGCCGAAGGGCTGGTGCCCAAGCTCGTAGGTTGAGATCAGCACGGCGAGGGGCATGGTGAAAGCTGAAAGCTGAAAGCTGAAAGCCGGACACTCAGCATTCAGCATTCAGCATTCCTCCTAATCTCCGGCGGGCGCAGCTGCCGCAGACTGGGCGTGTACAACCGGCGCGCGGCGCGGGCGGCCCGGCAGGGTGAAGGCGAGCAGGGCCACCGGCAGCCCGAGCAGGGTCAGCCCGACCATCACGGTCTGCAGGCCGACCACATCGGCCAGCAGGCCGGCGAGCCAGGTGCCGATGGCCCCGCTGGCGAAGGTAAAGCCAAGGATCAGGCCGGCGGCGAAGCCCTGCTTCACCGGCAGGAGCTGCTGGGCGTACACCACCAGCACGCTGTGCTGGCCGCCCACGAGCAGGCCGGTGACGGCGCAGGCGGCGAAGATCACCCACGGCGTCGGGGCCAGGAAGCAGATCAGGCCGGTGGGGATGCTCAGCAGCAGCGGCCAGATCACCGTCACGCGCATGCCGAAGCGGTCGGCCACCACACCGCTGATCACCTGGCCGATGGCCCCGGCGCCCATGAAGACGCCCGCCAGCAGCCCGAACATGGCCGGATCCCAGCCGCGGTCGCTGAAGAGCTTGGGCAGGAAGGACTGGTAGGTGGACTGGATCGACGAGCGCACGGCCACGAGCACGATGAACGCCACGATCAGGCTAATAGCGATGCGGGTGCGCTCGGCCTGTGGGCCGGCGGCCCTGGCCGCGCGGCGGACGCGGGCGGCATCGGATCGACTGGTGGCGAAGAGTAGTCCGGCGGGGATCAGGGCCAGGGCGGCCAGGGGGATCATGCCGATGCGCTGGAAGTGGCCGACCAGATAGCCCGCCAGAAACGGCCCCAGGGCCAGCCCGGCCTGCCCGCCGAAGAAGAAGATCGCCGTGGCGCTGCTGGCCCGGTCGGGGTCGGACGCCGCTGCCGCCGCCGTGCCAACCGGGTGGAACAGGCCGCTGCCCAGCGGCGCGAGCAGGAAGACTGGGAGCAGCAGCGTCCAGTTCGGGGCCATGGCCACCATGACGTAGAAGGCACACATCCAGACCACGCCGACGCCGGCGAGGAGCATTGCCCTGCCGTGCAGCCGGTCGGCCAGCAGGCCGAACAGCGGCTGCGAGAGCGAGCCGACCAGCAGGTAGACCGTCAGCGCGGTGCCGATCTGAATGTTGCTCAGGCCGAGCGGCCCGGCCAGCACCGCCAGGAGCACGGCCCCGGTACTGTTCAGCATGTCGATCATGAAGTGGCCGCTCACCACGGCCATCAGCTGACGGTTGCGAAGCATGAGTTTATCCTTGAGGGCGCAGCAGGAGCGGCGCAGCGCGCTGCGCCGCTCCTGCTGCGCTCCTACCGCTCAAACACTACGTTCCCCGCGATGAGGGTCATCGCGGCGGTGATCGCGTGCAGCTCGCCGGGCGCGCTGCGGAAGGGGTCGCCAGTGAGGACGGCCAGGTCGGCGCGCATGCCGGGGGCGATGCGGCCCTTCTGCCCGGCCTCGCCGCTGGCGATGGCCGGGCCGACGCAGTAGGCCGCGATAGCTTCGTCGACGGTGAGGCGCTGATCGGGGTACCAGCCGCCCTCGGGGTGGCCGTCGGGCCGCTGGCGGGTGACGGCGGCGTGGACGCCGGGCCAGGGGTTCATCGTCTCGACCGGGGCGTCGGAGCCGAACGCCAGGGTGGCCCCGCTTTCCAGCAGCTCGCGCCATGCGTAGGCGTGGGCGCTGCGCGCGCCCCACAGCTCGTCGGCGGTGGCCATGTCGCTGGTGCAGTGGATGGGCTGCATCGAGGCGATCACGCCCAGCTCGGCGAAGCGACCGATGTCCTTGGGGTGAAGCACCTGGCAGTGCTCGATGCGGTTGGGCATCGCCAGGGCCGGCGGGTCGCCATCGCCGCGGGCCAGCTCGATCGCGTCGAGCACCTTACGGTTGGCCGCGTCGCCGATGGCGTGGATGATCACGCTGATCCCGCTGGCGTTGGCCCGCGCCACCGTCTTCTCCAGCACCTCGCGCCCGATCGTGGCGATGCCCAGGTGGCGGCGGCCCTCGTAGTGGCTCAGCATCTCGGCGCTCTCCGATCCGAGGGAGCCGTCGGCGAAGAGCTTCAGCCCGCCGACGCGCAGCAGGCCGTCGCCCAGGCCGCTGCGCAGCCCCAGGGCGATGGCCGCGTCGAGGTCGCCCGCAGAGATATGCGTGAGGCAGCGCAGGCTCAGCTCGTCGCGCCCGCGCAGGGCCTGCAGGTCGGCCAGGGTCTCCTGGCCGTCGGTGGAGCGGATGCCGGGCATGATGTGGATGCTGGTGATCCCGTAGCTCAGGGCCTCGCGCAGGGCCAGACGCAGGGCGGCCTGGCGCTCTTCCGGGCCGGGCGGCGGGACGACGGCGCGCACCAGCTCGATCGCCGTCTCCAGC
>JBAXES010000658.1:0-2775 GCA_037140315.1 Chloroflexales bacterium | reverse complement strand
CTGACAAAAAGCGGGGTCTGGGGCGCAGCCCCAGGGACTTTGCACGAGCCCTGGCTCGTCAGCGGGGCGCACAAGGTGTGGTATACTACCCGCCAATGTGTGTCATTTTGGCGCGCCATCGCGCGCGCGCCGGTAAAGGAGTTACTGTGGAGCGGAATAGTCGTCCTCGATTTGGTGGTGGCGGTAATGGCGGCCCCGGCGGCCCCGGCGGCCCCGGCGGCCCCGGCGGTCGCCCGCGCGGTCGCCGCCGCGAGTGCGAGTTCACAAAGCTTGGCATCCTCCCCGACTATAAGGACATCAAGCGGCTGCAGAAGTACGTCACCGCCCAGGGCAAGATCCTGCCGCGGCGCCGCACCGGCGTGACGGCGAAGATGCAGCGCCGGCTCTCGATCGCCATCAAGCGGGCGCGCCACCTGGCGCTGCTGCCCGCCGCCCCCTCGCACACCCGCTCGTAGCAAGCAGACCGCAGCATGCCTGCTGCTGGCCCTCGCTTCGGCGAGGGCCAGCAGCAGGCATGCGCGATCCCCACTATCGCAATGCCCACCCGCCCCGCCAGCTCGGACACCGTCCGCGTCAGCCCCGACTCGTGGCGGCAGGCGGTGCGGTCAGCGTGGCATACGGCGGGGAGCCGCCTCACCGAGCCGCGGGCGCGCGTGCTGGATGCGATCACGCGCTACCAGACACCCTTCAGCACCGAGCAGCTGTACGCCGACCTCGGGCACAGCGGCAGCCCGCCCGGGCGCGCCACCGTCTACCGCACCATCGAGCAGCTGAGCGGCGCGGGCTGGCTGGCCCGCATCCACACACAGGCCGGAGAAGCCGGCTATGTGCCCAGCCTCCCCGGCCACCTGCACCACCTCGTCTGCACCAGCTGCGGCGTCGTCGTCGCCTTCCAGGGCTGCGCCCTCGACGACCTCCTCGCCAGCATTGCCAGCCAGACCGACTTCGCAATCGAGGGGCACCTGCTCCAGCTCTACGGTCGCTGCGCGAACTGTAAGTGAGGGCGCAGCAGGGCAGCGCTGCTGCGCCCTCACACCCCCACCCCAAGCTCGCGCAGGCGATCCAGCAGCTGCCGCTCAGCCCGCATCAGCCCGATCCGCTCGCGCATGTAGTCGGCGTCGAGGCTCTGGCGTCTGATGACCCCCTCGACATCGGCCAGATCGTATTTGCCGTGGGCCGAGCCGCGATCCTGCAGCAGCTTGTGGGCCACGACATCCTCGGGGGACATCACCACGACCGGGGAGCCCAGCAGCGGCATCTTGCGCAGGCGGGCCAGCATCGGCGCGTCGAGGGAGAGCGGGAAGGATAGCCCGTCGCGGCGCACGGCCAGATCGTCGAAGATCTTGATCCCGCGCCAGATAATGCGCTGGCCGTCAAACTGCACCGCCTTACCATTGCTCTGGAGCAGCTGCACCACCGCCAGGAGCTGACCCGGCAGCACCGCCAGATCCACATCCTGGATGGGCCGGCGCGTCCCGTACAGATGCGCGGCCGCGCCAGCGAAGACGCACCATGCCATCTGCCGGCCATCGAGCAGGCGCTGCACCACGGCCAGGTTCCCAGCGATCAGCGACATAACGCGCTCCTTGCGCTACCGGCGGGCCATCCAGGCATCCCGCGTCAGGACCATCTCGTAGAACTCAACCATCGTCTCGAAGCGGCCGCGGCGGAAGTAGGACAGGTGGTCTTTATAGCGCGGTTCATCGAGCAGGCGCAGGCTCGGGTCGCGCCCGGCGCTGCGCCACTCGCTCTCAACATACTCGAAGCGCAGACGCTCGTAGCAGCGCACCGCCCGCACATTGAAGGCGGCCACATCCAGAAGCATCGTGTTGTAGCCCAGTGGGCCGAAGAAGGAGTCGAGGAAGACCGCCAGGGCCTCGGTGCCAAGGCCCTGGCTGACATAGTGCTGAGAGAGCGAGATCCCCAGGCGGGCGCTGCCCTGGCGCACATCGATCTCGCGCAGCGAGATCCGCCCGATCATCCGCTGGTGCGGGTCCTCGATCGCCCAGGCGTAGCGCTGAGCGCTCCAGCCCGAGCGGATCTCATCATCGAAGTAGATCGCGCGCGGGATGTTCCACAGCGTGCTGAAGGGGTCGGTGTAGCGCGGCCACAGCTCTTGGGCCAGCGTGTCGCGCCGCTGCCAGGGCCGCAGGCGAACTCGCTCGCCGTAGATGACCTGCCCGGATAGCTCCTCTTTCGCCACCCCGCCCTCCCCTCTGTCATCGTCGCTACTGCTCCTGGCGGAGGTACTTCAGCGACATCCAGCCCTCGTAGTGCTTCCCGCCGACCTCGACCGACACGCGCATCCAGGGGATGTTGTCCTTCACCACCGGGTCTTCGAGCTTCGTGACCGGCGTGCCATTGGGCACGACGATCATAATATTCGCATCGTTGTTCACATCGGGTTGGGAGCGCAGGTTGAGACCTTCAGAGAGGTTCACAATATAGATATGGTTGCGCCGGAAGAGCCCGCCCAGCCAGGAGAGCGGGCCGCCGGCGGTGCTCATGCTCGGCAGGCCCGGCAGGCTCGGCAGGTTGGGCGTCGAGATGCCGTCGAACTGGCTGATCAGGGCGCTGACGCCCACGTAGCTGCTGGCCGCCACCACGAGCAGCAGGCTGATCATCACCAGCCAGCCCACAATGCTGCGCGTGATGCCGCGCTTGCGCACCACGGCGGGGTCCACGCCCGGCAGCGGCTGGCGACCAGGGCGCCCAGGGATCTCATAGCCAGGGATGGCGCTGGGCTGCTGCCGGGGGTGCGGGGCCGGCCCCGTC
>JBAXES010000657.1:0-2783 GCA_037140315.1 Chloroflexales bacterium | reverse complement strand
ACCCCCGGCCACGTGGACTTCACCGTCGAGGTCGAGCGCTCGCTGCGCGTCCTCGATGGCGGCGTGGTGGTGTTCGATGGTGTCGCCGGCGTCGAGCCCCAGTCCGAGACGGTGTGGCGCCAAGCCGACAAGTACAACGTGCCGCGCATCTGTTTCGTCAACAAGATGGATCGCATCGGTGCTAACTTCGAGCGCTGCGTCAGCATGATTGTTGACCGCCTCGGTGCCAAGCCGGCCGTCGTCCAGATACCGATCGGCGCAGAGGATCGCTTCAAGGGCATGATCGACATCTTTACGATGCAGGCGACCATCTTCCTTGATGACTTGGGCAAAGAGACGCGCCAGGAAGATATTCCTGCCGAGCTCCTCCCCGCAGCCCAGAAGGCCCACGCCGACCTGGTCGAACTAATCGCCGAGACTGATGATGAGCTCACCCTGCTCTACCTCGAGGGTGAGGAGCTCGGCATCGAGGAGCTGAAGCGCGGCCTACGCAACGCCACGATCAGCGGAAAGCTGGTCCCTGTGCTCTGCGGCGCCGCCCTGAAGAATAAGGGCGTCCAGAAGCTGCTCGACGCCGTCATCGAGTACCTGCCCTCGCCCCTCGACCGCCCCGCCATCCAGGGCGTCCAGCCTGGGCATGTGCTCGGCGATGAGGGGGCCGAGCTGATCGCCCGCGCCACCAGCGATGACGCGCCTTTCACCGGCCTGGTCTTCAAGATCGTCGCCGACCCCTACGTCGGCAAGCTGGCCTACTTCCGCGTCTACGCCGGCAAGATCGAGAAGGGCAACTATGTCCTGAACTCGACCCGTGGCCAGCGCGAGCGCCTTGGCCGCATCCTGCAGATGCACGCCAACCACCGCGAGGATATCGAGTCGGTCTATGCCGGCGATATCGCGGCGATGGTCGGCCCCAAGCAGAGCTTCACGGGCGATACAATCTGCGACCCGGACAACCCGATTGTGCTGGAGAGCATCCGATTCCCCGAGCCAGTGGTCGAGCTGGCGATCGAGCCAAAGACGAAGTCCGACCAGGATAAGATGGCGATCGCGCTCAATCGTCTCAGCGAGGAAGACCCAACCTTCCGGGTCTACACCGACCAGGAGACCGGCCAGACGATCATCAAGGGCATGGGTGAGCTGCACCTTGAGGTGATCGTCGACCGTATGCGCCGCGAGTATAAGGTCGAGGCTAACCAGGGCAAGCCGCAGGTCTCCTATCGCGAGACTATCACGGTGCCCGCCGATATCGAGACCCGCTTCGTGCGGCAGACCGGCGGCAAGGGCCAGTTCGCCCACGTCAAGATCAAGTTCGAGCCGCAGACCCCTGGCGCTGGCTTCGAGTTTGTCAACGGGGTCGTCGGCGGCTCGATCCCGCGCGAGTATATCAACCCCGTCGAGCAGGGCATCAAAGAGGCGATGTCCTCGGGCGTTATGGCCGGCTACCCAGTGGTCGACCTGAAGGCCACCCTCTACGACGGCTCCTTCCACGAGGTGGACTCGTCCGAGATGGCGTTTAAGATCGCCGCCTCGATGAGCCTCAAGGAAGGCGTCCGCAAGGGGCGACCACAGCTCCTGGAGCCAATCATGAAGGTCGAGACGACCACTCCCGAGGACTTTCTCGGCGCGGTGCTCGGCGACCTCAACTCGCGCCGTGGCCGCGTGGACGGGATGGAGGGCCGCGCAAACGCCCAGATCATCAAGGCGTTTGTGCCTCTCGCCACGATGTTCGGCTACACTACCGACCTGCGCTCGGCCACCCAGGGCCGCGCCACCTCGTCGATGGAGTTTGACCACTACGAGGCCCTGCCCGAGCATCTGGCCAAGGAGATCATCGAGAAGCGCACCGGGAACTAATGTACGGAGGGGGGAAGGGGCCTCGGCCTGCGAGGCCCCTTCCCTCTTGGTGTGAGTATGGCCGTCCTAAACCTGCTGGCGCCCCCGCCCTGGGCAGACTATGAGCTGATCGACTCAGGCAACGGCGCAAAGCTCGAGCGGTTTGGCCAGCACACGCTGGTTCGGCCAGAAACCCAGGCCATCTGGGCACCAAACCTGTCGGAGCGCGAGTGGCAGCGCGCCGACGCCACATTCGAGAAGCTGCGTGGCGAAGATGGGGCCGGGGTCTGGCACCAGCGCCGACAGCTCCCAGAGCAGTGGCGCATGCACCATCGCGATCTGACGTTTTGGGCCAGGCTGACTCCCTTCCGCCACACTGGGGTCTTCCCTGAGCATAGCGCCCACTGGGCCTGGATGCGCCGCCAGCTGGCCGGTCGGCGCGAGCCACGTGTCCTTGTGCTGTTTGGCTACACCGGGCTGAGCAGCCTTGAGGCCGCCAGCGCCGGAGCCCAGGTGGTTCACGTAGATGCATCAAAGCCGGCGCTGCGCTGGGCACAAGAGAACCAGCAGGAGTCGGGGCTCACCGGTCGGTCGGTACGCTGGCTGATCGATGACGCAAGTAAGTTTGTGGCTCGGGAGATGCGGCGCAGTCGCCGCTACGATCTCATCTTGATGGATCCGCCGATCTTCGGGCGCGGCCCGAACGGCGAGCTCTGGCGGCTGAACGAGCAGCTGCCGAGTCTGGTTCGTGAGTGCGTGGATCTGCTCAGCGATAGCCCTCTCGGTGTGCTGATCAGCGCCTACGCGACAAATATATCGGCCCTGACTTTGCAGAATGTTCTCGGCGCGGCAATGGCCCGCTATCAGGGGACGACCAGCGCAGGCGAGCTGGTGCTGCGCGAGAGCGCATCCGGTCGCCTGCTCCCTGCGGCAATCTATGCCTGCTGGTC
>JBAXES010000656.1:0-2783 GCA_037140315.1 Chloroflexales bacterium | reverse complement strand
CCAGCAGCCGCCGCTCGTGGGGCCGGTCGGACTCGACGACGAGGTAGGCCAGCAGTGCACGCACAGCATTCGAGTAGAAG
Source organism: Chloroflexales bacterium (assembly GCA_037140315.1). Classification (GTDB taxonomy): domain Bacteria; phylum Chloroflexota; class Chloroflexia; order Chloroflexales; family Chloroflexaceae; genus Oscillochloris. The sequence goes on along the minus strand of JBAXES010000656.1, from coordinate 2,703 downwards.
TCGGTGATTATTGCCGCGCCGTGGCGAACCTGGAATGTTCCCAGGAGGGAGATGGTGAGGGTTGGCATCGCGCTTCGCACGTGATAGTACAAAAGTAATGGCGAGGGGGAGGACCTATGTCCACCGGGCGAGAGGACTATGGATACGCGGCGCGGCGCGCTTTCACGACGATCTCACGACGATCTCACGACGGTCGCCCAGTATGGTAGATGTGGATAGCTACATCCGGGCGATGTTGTCATCTGCGTGGGCTACCCCGCGCCCCATTATAGTACAGAGAGGGAACTGGCGCGAGAACGATCTGACGACGAACCACACCCAGCATCTACGCATCATCGCACATTCCACCGATTACAGATTAGAGGAGATCCGAGCCATGACATTCCACCCAGGCTCGCGCCGGTCGTTTGGCCTGCTCATAGTAGCTATCCTGCTCGCCCTCACTTCGCTCGCCGGGCTGCTCGGCGCCAGCCGCACCTACGCCTTCCCTGCTGAGACATATATCCAGGGCACTGCGCTTACGTTTGGGGGTAACACCGACGAGGGCACTGAGACGCTGCCGATCGGCTTCACCTTCAACTACTACGGCACGGACATCACCGACATCTACGCCGGGACGAACGGGTACCTCTCGTCAGACTCCCGCAGTTACTACCAAAACTCACCGATTCCAGATAGTGGAGCGCCACCGAACTTGATCGCGCCCTTCTGGACCGACCTGCAGATGGAGGGCGGGCCCGTCATCTATGCCACTACCGGCACCGCGCCGAACCGCAAGCTGATCGTGCAGTGGACGAATGCACACTTTTTCGGTGGTGTCCTGCCGCAGGGGACGTTCCAGACCATCCTCTATGAGACCAGCAACGACATTCAGTTCCAGTACCGCTATCAGGTCATGCAGGACGACCCATCACTCGGCAGCCAGTCGACCATAGGCATCCAGAATGTTGATGGCACCGCAGGCGTGCAGTACTCTTACAACACCACCGCGATCAGCGGCGGGCAGGCGATCCGCTTTACGCCGAATGGCGGGACGTATGACCTTAACTCCAGCGCGACGTACGACGGCGTCGTGCTCGGGGTAGGCGCCAGCGCGTCGCCGAGCTTCCCCCAGCAGATCGCCCCGGCCAATGCTGCAGTCACAGATTCTACGACGCCTACCTTGTCCTGGGACAGCGCTGGGTCTGGCGTGACCTACCGCGTAGTGGTTGCCGATAACAAGGGCTTCAACTCACCAGTGATTGATGTGTCTACGCTAACAGGCACCAGCTACACCCCGGCATCAGGCGTGCTGGCCTATGATACAACCTACTACTGGTCGGTCGCCGCATCTAATGCCGATGATACCACATGGTCTGAGCAGCAGTGGAGCTTCGTCACGCCACTCCCCATCGTAACCCCGGCTACATTGCCCTTCTCCGAGTCATTCAAGGGTGCCAGCGCGGCGAACTTCCTGCTGAAGGGTAGCGCAGCGCTAACCGGCAATGGGAATATTGACTCGGCTGGCTCCGGCTGGCTCCGGCTGACTGCGGCGACCGTCGATCAGGCTGGCACGGCCCTCTCCACAAAAACCTTCGACTCGGCGAACGGCATACAGGCTACCTTCACATACGCAACCTACGACGGAGATGGTGCCGACGGCCTCAGCTTCTACCTGATCGACGGCGCAACCTCCCATACCACGGTAGGCGCGAAGGGCGGCGGCCTGGGCTACAGCAGTAACAGCAGCGGCACGCCCGGCGTGACTGGGGGCTACGTGGGTGTTGGCTTCGACGAGTACGGCGGATTCGCCGATACTGGCGTTGGAAGCTGCACCCCTAGATGCCCCGGCCAGAGCCAGGACTCGGTTACCATCCGCGGCGCGGGCTCGCTCAATACGGGCTTTAATTACTTAACCCACGCCTCCGTGCCGGGGCGCATTGGAACCACCAACCGTGAGGGCAGCCGCACCGCGCGCATCACAATTGTCAACCGGAAGATCACGGTTGAGATTAACTCCGGCGCAGGATTTACGACCATCATCAACCAGTTCGATCTGGCAGCCGCAGGCGAACCCGCGCCCCCCGCAACGTTCAGGATCGGCTTCTCCGGAAGCACAGGCGGCTCCACCAACATCCACGAGATCCGTGATCTGTCTGTCGCCGGCATCCTCACGCCGACGACAACCAGCCTGGCATCATCGGCGAATCCATCGCTGTATGCGCAGTCGGTAGACTTCACCGCCACCGTGGCCGGGAGCGGCGGGACGCCCACTGGCACCGTCACCTTTCTAGACGGCGCGGTAAGCCTCGGCACAGGCAGTCTGGATGAGGCCGGCAAGGCGACATTCTCGACCTCAGCGCTCACAGTTGGCGATCACCCCATCACCGCGCGCTATGAGGGCGACGACACCTTCGGCATCAGCACCTCCTCGACCGTCTCGCAGGTGGTCGCCTCCAGCAACGCCGACCTGAGCGCGCTGGCGATCAGCCAGGGCTCGCTCAGCGAGGCCTTCGCCGCCGGCATCACCGGCTACACCGCCGACGTCGCCAATAGCGTGAGCAGCCTCACCGTCACCCCCACGGCGGCCGAGGCCCACGCCACTGTCACTGTCAACGGCGCGGCGGTGACCTCGGGCAGCGCATCGGGCGCGATCAGCCTCAGCGTCGGCGCCAACCCGATCACGGTGGTCGTCACCGCCCAGGACGGCACCACCACCAAGAC
>JBAXES010000655.1:0-2784 GCA_037140315.1 Chloroflexales bacterium | reverse complement strand
GACAGTCTCCCACGGCCCTCACCCCCCAGCCCCCTCTCCCTGAGCGGGAGAGGGGCTGGGGGTGAGGGCTGTCCGGCCGCAAACTGTCAAGCTGTCACGAACCTTGTCTAGCGATATAATAGGGACTTCCAAAACCCAGTACCAGGGTCACCTCCGCTGTCCTAGCAGGTGCCGATCCGCTGTGGTAAGATTATCTGCGCCCGCTCAATGCCGAGGGGCGCGGCCAACAGACAGGAGCCGCTATGTCGTCCGACCGCATCTCACGCCGCGTCAACGCCGTCCCCCCCTCCGGCATCCGCCGGTTCTTCGACATCGCGGCCACCATGCCCGACGTGATCTCGCTCGGCGTCGGCGAGCCCGATTTTATCACGCCCGCAGGTATCCGCGCCGCCGGCCAGCGCTCGATCGACCAGACCACCGCCTACACCTCGAACTCGGGCCTCAAGGAGCTGCGGGTGGCCCTGGCCGCCCACCTCAACATGCGCTACGGCGCCGACTATGACGCCGAGAACGAGCTACTGATGACGGTGGGCGTGAGCGAGGCCATGCTCGGCGCCGCCCTGGCGGTGCTCAACCCCGGCGATGAGGTGCTCGTCCCCGAGCCGTGCTTCGTGGCCTACCCCGCCGCGATTATCTTCGCCGACGCAAAGCCGGTGAATGTGCCCACCAGCGTCGCCGACGGCTTCCAGGTCAGCGGGGCGGCCCTTGAGGCGGCGATCACCCCACGCACGCGGGCCATCCTGATCGGCTACCCCAACAACCCCACCGGTGCCGTGATGAGCCGCGCGCGCATGCTTGAGGTGGCCGAGGTGGCCGAGCGCCACGACCTGCTGGTGATCTCGGACGAGATCTACGACCGGCTGGTCTACGGGGTGGAGCACGTCTGCTTCGCCGCCCTGCCCGGCATGCGCGAGCGGACGATCCTGCTGGGCGGATTCTCGAAGGCCTACGCGATGACCGGCTGGCGCCTGGGCTGGCTCGCGGCCCCGGGAGATATCACGGCGGCGGTGCGCAAGGTGCACCAGTACGCGATCATGTCGGCGCCAACCATGAGCCAACACGCCGGGCTGGAGGCCCTGCGCTTCGGCGAGGAGAGCGTGCAGGCGATGGTGGCCGAGTACGACCGGCGTCGCAAGGTGATCGTGGGCGGGCTGAACAGCATCGGTCTGCCGACCTTCGAGCCCCAGGGCGCCTTCTACGCCTTCCCGTCGGTGGCCCACCTCGGCCTCACCAGCGATGAGTTCTGTGACCGGCTGCTGATGGAGGAGCAGGTGGCGGTGGTACCCGGGGACGCCTTCGGGCCTAGCGGGGCCGGCCACGTGCGCGCATGCTACGCCACATCAATGGACAAGATCGAGGAGGCCCTGGAGCGAATCGAACGCTTTGTGCACCGCGTCTCGTAACGGTCTCTACGCCAGGAGAGTCGAGGGGGGATTCTGAGGCAGCGCCGTCATACTACGTCATCCTCATACTCATATCGCACGCAAAGGAGGTCTCGCTATGCCAGTTCAGCTGATGGGCCAGCCGGTGCGCCCAGGGCAGGAGGGCGAATCCGTGCAGATCGACAGCGAGATCCGCTGCGCCATCACCGGGCGGTCGCTTCGGCCCGATGAGGCGTACTGGGCGCCGCCCCTGGTGACGGTGCGCGATCTGGTGACGACGGTCTGGAAGGCGCTGACCACGGCGCCGGGGAGCCTGGGCCAGGTGCTGATGAGCGAGCAGCCAAATGTGCCCTACGCCCCTGAGGCCCGCCAGGAGCTGGCCCGCCGCCGCTCGGTCGAGCAGATCAAGCTGCTCGGCCTGCTGCTGCTGATCGCCGCCGCCCTGATCGTCCCGATTATGGTGCTGATGCGCTGAGCCGTCGCTCGCCTGTGGAGAGGCCGCCTGCGCTATGTGCGCAGGCGGCCTCTTTACTCCTTGCGATGCCGCAGTGGGGGCTGTTCGGGGCCTAGCTTCCGGGCAATGTGCCAGAGGAATCAAAGAGGCTTGCATTGCTGCAAGCCTCTCTGCCGCCATACTGGCGGGCCCGACGGGATTCGAACCCGCGATCTCAGCCTTGACAGGGCTGCATCATAACCGCTAGACTACGGGCCCGTAGTAGTTTGGTGACCCCAGCTGGATTCGAACCGGCGATCTCCACCTTGAGAAGGTGGCGTCCTTGGCCGCTAGACGATGGGGCCGCCCTTTCAACGCTGGAGAGTATAGCACACCTTCTTTGATTGTGCAAATCAGTCATAAGTCGCGGGCGCGGCATGGCAACCGGTCACACCATCACGGCGGGCCTCGCGCCCTCCAGATGCGCGCGGAAGAGATTCTCCCCACCGTGCGGTATAACGAAGGTGCCATCCGCACCACGCCCTATGGAGAAGTGTAAGGACTTTATGCGAGCAACAGAAAAGGCTTGCATTGCTGCAAGCCTACCTGATGCTCTATTTGGTGACCCCAGCGGGATTCGAACCCGCGATCTTCACCTTGAGAGGGTGACGTCCTAGGCCGCTAGACGATGGGGCCGCCCTTACGACCTCGGAGAGTATAGCATACCTTTTTGGATTGTGCAAATACGTCAAAAGGTGTGCTTACGGTACATGATGTACCATCGACGGCACGCCCTAAAGACCAATACGCAATAGAGCATAAGTAACGCTGTCACGCTGAGCGAAGCGAAGCGTCTCGGCCGGGATTCTTCGCTTCGCTCAGAATGACAGGACGCCTCACAGCGTTACTTCTGCGGTATTGTTTGCGTTCATAAGAACCATTGCGTTTTGTTACGTTTTGTTGCGTCTT
>JBAXES010000654.1:0-2791 GCA_037140315.1 Chloroflexales bacterium | reverse complement strand
CGTAGTCGTGGAGCTCGGCCTGCCGCAGGGCGAGGCGGGACTCGCAGAGCGAGAGCAGCCGGTAGCCCATGTCGCCCGCGCGGTCGGCGCTGACCACCAGGTGTACGCCGCAGGGCCGGCCGACGCGCGCCAGGCGCACCAGGTCATCCAGGATCGTGGCGTCGCCGCGCGTGTCGCGAAACTCCTCGCTGAGCACGGCCAGCTTATCGATCACGATGATCATAGCGGGCAGGTCGCGGCCGCCGCCGGCGCGGTAGGCCGGCAGGTCGGCGGCATCGGCGGCGCGCAGGCGGTTCTGGCGCTCGCGGATGGCGGCGTCGAGGGTGCGGATCAGGCGGCGCACCCGCTCGCGCTCGCGGGCCTGGATGATCGCGGCCACGTGGGGCAGCCCGGCCAGGGGGGCGAGGCCCTGGCCGCCGGCGTCGATCAGGTAGAGCCAGAGGTCGGCGGGCGAGTAGCTAGCGGCCAGGCTGAGGGCCAGGCTGCGCAGGAGCATCGTCTTGCCGCTCCCCGGCGCCCCGACCACGGCCAGGTGCGCGGCGGACAGATCCAGGCCGAAGCGCTCCTGGCGGCACTCCTGGGGGATGTCGAGCAGGCCGATGCAGACCCTCACCCCCTGATTCTGCGCCAGCGTGAGGTCGCCCCCCCTCTGCTGCAGAGTGAGGGCCGATGCGCCCCCCAGCGCCCCGAGGGTCAGGCGCGCGGGCAGGGGCGGCTGCCAGATCGGCGCATGCCGCGCCGCATCCGCCGCAGAGCCCAGGGCGCGCACGAGGACATCCAGGTCGGTCTCGCGGGGGCGCTGCTCGCCGGAGCTGTCGCCCGGGTCGATAGCGATCAGGCGCTCGCGCGCGCCGGCCACGAATCGCACCCTGGGGGCGGCGACGCCCTGGCCGCTGCGGTGGGGGCCCGTCACCTGGGCCACCTGGAAGAGGCGCAGGTCGCCCCCGGCCCGGAAGTAGGCCCGGCCGGGCACGTCGGTGGGCAGGAATGCCGCGTCGGGCTTGAGGATCATCTCGCGGCTGTCGTCGCTGCCGCCGAGGCGCAGGGCGATAAAGTACTTCAGCTGGCTGCGGATCTCGTCGCTGACGGCGCGGGCCGGCTGCTGGGTGGCCACCAGCAGGTGTACGCCGAGGGATCGGCCCTGCTTGACCACACGCACCAGCTCGGCGACAAACTCCTGGTAGCTGCGGGCCATCTCGTCGAACTCGTCCACCACGATCAGCAGGTTGGGCAGCGGGGCCAGGCCGTGCGCGACGGCCAGGGCGCGGTAGTCGCCGATATGCTCGGCCTTGCAGCCGTGCGCGGCGGCGGTAGATTTGAGCAGGGCCTTGCGCCGCCGCAGCTCGCTCTTGATCGCGGTCATGGCCCGCTCGGCCATGCGGCCCTCAAGGTCAGTCACCAGGCCGGCGAGCTGGGGCAGGCCGGCGAACATCGACAGGGCCGCGCCGCCCTTGAAGTCGATCAGCAGGAGCTGGAGCCGCTCGGGGCTGTGGGTGACGGCGAGGGCGGCGATGATGCTCTGGAGCAGCACGCTCTTGCCGGCGCCAGTGGCCCCGGCGATGATCCCGTGCGGGCCGTGACGGCTCTCGTTCAGGTCTAGGCAGATCGGCCTGCCCTCGGCGAGCGCGCCAATCGGCACGTCGGTGCGCCAGGCCCCCGCCGGCGGATCGGCCCAGTAGCGCGGCGGCGACAGATCGGCCTCGCCGCGCAAGCCAAGTAGGTCAAAGAGGCGCACGCTGCGCGGGATATCCTGGTTGCCGCCGTCCTCCTGCAGCCGGATGGCCGCCATCCGGCGGGCCAGCCTATCGCTCGTCGCGGTGTCGGCGCGGTCGGGGGCGAACTGGGTGCGCGGCCAGGGGTCTCCGGCCCGCACCCAGCGGGCGCCAGACGGGCCGACATCGAGCATGGCCGCGCACGTATCGGGGATCAGGGGCCAGGCGGTCGCCAGGACGACCACGGCCATGCCGAGGGCCGGGCCGTGGCGCATGATCTCGGCGGCGGCGGGGTGCGCCCTGGCCTCATCGGTGCCATCGATGATCAGCAGGAGGCGCGGCAGCGGCGCGGGGGCGGCCTGCGCCTGGGAATGCACCTCGCGGCGCCGGCTGAGCTGGTCAAGGATGTCGCTCATCAGCCGGGCGGCGGCGGGCGGGTCGGCGGCGCACATGCGCTGGCTGTGGGCGGGCTCGTTGGTGAGCGGGGTGCTGTGCGGCAGCCAGCGCAGCCACTCCCACTCCCCGGCGGCGGCAGCGGGGGCGACCAGGGCGATGCGCAGGTCGGCGGGGGCGTGGAGCACGGCCGCCTGCCAGATCATGGCCTGGAGCATGCCGAGGGCGTGCTGGCGCGGCCCGGCGACGCCGAGCGAGCCGAGCTGAGCTAATGGCAGACAGATCGGCACCTGGCGCAGGGTAGCGTGCTCGGCGGCCAGCCGGGGCAGCCGCAGGTCGATGGGGCGGTCGGGGGTCGGCGGCGGCACCGTCGCCCGGCAGGCGGCGGGCAGGTCGCCGGAGCCCGCGCGCAGGGAGAGGAAGTCGTCGTCGGCGGGGCGGCGCTCCCAGAGGCGCGGGTCGGGCGCGGCGGATGCGCCGACGCCGAGGATCGCCAGCAGCTCGGCGGGGTCGGGGTCGAGGTGCAGGCGGGCGGCGCGCTCCTGCTCGTAGAGCCGGCGCAGGCGCGAGCGGGCCGCGTCGAGCTGATCCTCGAAGAAGTCCACCCGGGCGCCGTGCTCGGCGGCCGCGCGCCGGGAGGCCGCGCGCTCGGAGCGCAGGGCTGCGATGACGCCGAGCCCGGCCAT
>JBAXES010000653.1:0-2804 GCA_037140315.1 Chloroflexales bacterium | reverse complement strand
CCCTCAATGTCTTCGCTGCCGCCTCGCTGACCGACGCCTTCAAGGCGATCGCGCCCGCCTTCGAGGCCGCTCACCCCGGCGTGAAGGTCGTCTACAACTTCGCCGGCGCCCAGCTGCTGGCGGCCCAGATCAACGAGGGCGCCCCGGCCGATGTCTTCGCCTCGGCGAACAAGAAGCAGATCGATGTGGTGATCGCCAGCTCTAAGATCATCAGCGGCACCGCCCAGACCTTTGTGCGCAACCGGCTCGTGGTGATCACCCCCAAGGCGAACCCCGCCGGCATCACCTCGCTCAAAGATCTGGCTAAGCCCGGCCTGAAGCTGATCTTTGAGGCCAAGGCCGTGCCGGCGGGCCAGTACTCCCTCGACTTCCTGGCCAAGGCCAGCAAGCTGCCGGAGTACACCACCGCCTACAGTCCCACCGTGCTGGCCAATGTCGTCTCGTATGAGGACAATGTGCGCTCGGTGCTCAGCAAGATCGCCCTGGGTGAGGGTGATGCCGGCATCGTCTACACCACCGATGCGGCGACCGATGTGGCGCATATCGGCACGATCACCATCCCCGATGAGCTGAACGTCATCGCCGTCTACCCGATCGCGCCGCTCGCGGACAGCAAGGTGCCCGACCTGGCGAAGGCATTCATCGCCTACGTGCGCTCCCCCGAGGGCCAGCAGGTGCTCGTGAAGTATGGCTTTCTGTTGCCATAGCGCGCCGATGATCCTATAATGGCCGCGTTCCAGGCGTCGCCATGGCCAGATCAGAGGATCCCGCACGATCCCGTGTGATTATCAGGTTGTCTCCGTTGCCGCACGGCAACGGACATGTAAGGAGAGCCTCGATGCGCCTCAGTGCACGCAATCAGCTTGCCGGGACAGTCCAGTCGATCAAGGAGGGTGTGGTCACCGCCGAGGTGGTGGTCAAGCTCGCGGGCGGCGAGGAGGTTGTCTCGGTGATCACGGTCGAGTCGGTGCACGGCCTGAACCTGAAGGTCGGCGACGCGGTGCGCGCGATCATCAAGTCGACTGAGGTCTTGATCGCCACCGAGGCGTAATACTGTGACGGGGTGACAGGGTGCTGTTGTACTCAGCATGACCGAAACACCCACAGGGTGACGTTTGCGGTATCGTCGATATTCAATACAGTAGCACCCCTGAGCCTCGCCGCCCTGCGCAGCACCCTGGAGGCCGCATGAGCCCTCGCCACCAAGCGCCGCTGACCATTGAGCATGCCCTGCTGGGCTTCGTGCGCCAGCAGCCCCAGCACGCCTACGCGGCCTACCAGCAGCTCAGCGCCCCGGATGCGCTGGGTTCGGTATGGCAGCTCAAGCTTAGCCACTTCTACGCCCTGGTGACCAAGCTGGAGCAGGCGGGCTACCTCGCGACAACCCTAGAGCCCCAGGGCACGCGCCCGCCGCGTAAGGTGCTCCACGTGACCGAGGCCGGCGACGCCGCCTTTGCCCACTGGCGCACCTCGCCGGTGGACGACCCGGCCCAGCTGCGGCTCGACTTCTTGGCCCGGCTCTACTTCGCCGAGCGGGCCGGGCCGAGCGCCGTGCGCACCTTGCTCGCGGCCCAGCGCGCCGCGAGCCGGGCCTGGCGTGATCGGCTGCGCCCCCAGCTTACCAGTCGGGCCAGTCTTCCCGATGCGGGGCGCTTTCTCCAGCTGCGCGTGCGCCAGCTGGAGAGCTTCCTGAGTTGGCTTGATCGCAGCCTCGCCGCGCCCCACACGGCCACTGCGGTGACCTACCATATCGCGATGACGGTGAACAGCCCCCAGCCCGATCTGGCGACCGCCTTCGTCGACTATGTGCGCTCCCCGCAGGGCCAGGCGGCGCTGCTCAGCGCAGGCTTCTCCACCGCCGTCGAGTCGCCCGACGACCGCGCGCCGCAGCGCGCGCCCGACTCGCGAGGGGGGGCGGCGCACACGCTGCACGTCTTCGCCGCCGCCTCGCTCACCGGCCCCTTCCAGGCCATCGGGGCGGACTTCGGCACGGTGTATCCGGGGGTGACGGTGCGCTTCACCTTCGGCGGCTCGCAGCAATTGGCAGAGCTACTCCGCCAGGGCGCGGTTGCCGATGTGTTCGCCCCCGCCCACCATCACGCGATGGATCTGGCGATCGAGTCTGGGCGAGTCTGGCCGGAGGGTATCTACGCCTTCGCCTCCAACCAGCTCGCGGTGGTGACGCTGCGCAGCAACCCGGCGCGGCTCACCCGCCTTGATGACCTGGCCCGACCGGGCCTCAAGCTGGCCTTTGGCTCGGAGGCGACCGCGATCGGCCAGTACACCCGCGAGCTGCTGACCCAGATCGAGGGGCGGGGCTTCTTTGGCGCGCAGGGGAAGGACGCCGTGCTGCACAACGTGGTGCGCTACGGGGACAGCGTCACCGAGGTGCTGACTTCGGTCGCCTGCGGCGATGTGGACGCCGGGATCGTCTTCGCCTCCGATGAGCGTCAGGCCGGCAGCACGGTGTATGTGCCGATCACCCTGCCCTTCCTGCGCCTGGGGCGCTAAGACAAGGGAACAGGGAACAGGGAACAGGGAACAGAAATACCGCATACGCCCCTCTCCCGCACGCGGGAGAGGGGCTGGGGCTGAGGGCTGTCCGGCGGCAACGATCATGTACCTGCGAACCTTGTCTAAAAGGTGATGGTGCCCAAGCAGAAGGATAGCGATCCGCAAGTATCGGGCTGAGCGGGCTCCGCTGCCGTCGGCTGTTCTCCATCCTGGCCCCGCGCAAGCTGCTGGAGTTGGCAGGGCTCGTGCAAAGTCCCTGGGGCTGCGCCCCAGACCCCGCTTTTTGTCAG
>JBAXES010000652.1:0-2806 GCA_037140315.1 Chloroflexales bacterium | reverse complement strand
GGCGAGCTCTGGCTGAGCGCAGCCGGCGCACTCGATGACGTGGCCCGCAGCCAGCTCGGCGACCTGGCCCGCGCCGCGTACGCGCGGGCCCGCGGCCTTGCGCCCGCGGCCCTGCCCCGATGAGCGGCCAGCGCGCGCTGCCGGCCATCCCGGCGGCCAAGAGCGCCCTCGGCGACGAGCTGCTCTACCTGATCTTCGCCCGCCGATCCTTCCGGCGCTGCTTCGACCACGTCTGGATGCAGAGCGTCGGCCCCCTGCCCGCCAGGGGCCAGGGGCCGTTCATCTTCTACCTCACCCACACATCCTGGTGGGACGCCTACATGCTCATGGTGATCCACCGGCTGGCCCTGGCTCGCCCCTTCGAGAGCTATGTGATGCAGGATGAGAGGCAGCTGCGGGCCTACCGCTTCTTCACCTGGTGCGGGGCCTTCTCGGTTAACCGGAGCGACCCGCAGGACGCGGCGCGGTCGCAGCAGTACGCGGCCGACCTGCTGCGCGGGCGGAGGGACCGGGCGCTCTACATCTTCCCGCAGGGCAGGATCGTCCACCCCGACCGGCGGCCCCTGATCGCCTACCCCGGCGTGGCCCGGGTTGTGGCCCTGGCCGGCGAGGTGACGCTCTGCCCGGTGGCGCTGCGCTACGAGCTCCTCGGGCAGCAGTGGCCGCACGCCTTCATGCGGATCGGCCCGGCCCACCGGCCCGCCGACCCCGCCGACATCGACGGCACCATGGCCGAGATCAGCGCGGGACTCACGGCGGCGTCCGACGCCCTGCGCGACGATGTGCTGGCCGGGCGGCTCGACCGCTTTAAGCCGCTGCTGCGTGGGCGTCGCGGCATCGACAAGACCTTCGACGCCTTCCTGCGCATGATCCGGCGGCGCTAGGCCTACACGCCCCCAACCTCCTCGCCGAGGCGGCGCATCATCTGCGGCAGCAGGCGCCAGCCCAGGAAGAGCATGATCAGCGCGCCGATCACGGCCGCCATCACCTGGCCGCGGGCCAGGTTCACCAGCACAAACATGGTCAGGTTGGTCAGGTAGAGGGTGAGCGGCAGCCAGGGCCAGAAGCTGGGCGCGAGCGAGCGCGCCGGGGAGCGCATGCGGGCCAGGGCGGCGGCCCGGCGGCGCTCCAGCAGCACCAGCACCAGGATCACGCTGGTACACCACCAGGCCGCAAAGTTCGACGTGGGGATGCCATAGTAGTCGCTGTGGCCGCTGTTGCTCCACTCCCAGTAGTGGTTAATGTTGACCGCGAAGGGCTCGATCGTCACGTCGAGCAGCAGGGCCAGCGAGGCCGCCGTGAGCACCTTCGTCACGCTCACCCGCACATCGCTCAGCACCGAGCGCCCCGACGGCTCCAGCACGTGCTCGCTCGTGCCCACGGCGGCGCCGACGGTCAGCAGCCAGGCGAAGGGGATGGCCATCGGCACGACCCCCAGGATCTTGGGCTGCAGCACGTCGGTGTAGGTGTAGGAGCCGAAGGGGAATCCGGTCGTCGCCCCAATATGCTCGACCAGCCAGGCCAGGAACAGGATCAGCGCCGATGACACCGCGCCCCAGCGCGAGAAGTTGATGCTCAGCCAGAGGCCCATCAGGGCGCCCTGGATGATCAGCAGCCCCCCCCCCACCCAGGTGCCCCACACCGGGACCCGATCCAGCGCCACGAGGATGATCGAGCCGGGGTAGAGAAAGACATAGATGCCGAACAACACCACCGAGAGCAGAGTCAGACGGGGCGAGAGCTGCTGCATGATCAGGCTGTTCCTAAACTAGATGACAGGTTTGTGTTGTCGCATTTCATTATAGAATTGGCGCTATAGACTGTCAAAACCCTGAGTCGCCTGCACCTAACAAAAGATTTACTTGCTCTAACAGGAAGGAGTATGTTATGATTGGCATCCGTATGTTAAGCGCAGCAGAAAAGGTGCGAGACAGGGGCTCCAGCCTGGCCGTGCGGCACCGATCGCTCACGCTCAGCGGCAGGTAATCCACTATCATGTCTCGGGGGAACCGGTATGGGAGCAGACACTGTCCGCCATCAGTCGACGCGCATCTTGCTTGTTGAGGACGATAGCCACATCGGCCGCATCATCGAGCTTTCGCTGCCCGAGCTCGGCATCCCCTACGAGTTTATCTCTGCGATCAGCGCCGAGGATGGGCTGGCGCAGTGGGAGCGGCAGCCCTTCGATGTGCTGCTGACGGACTATAACCTGCGCGGGATGAACGGCCTACAGCTGATCGAGGAGCTGCGACGGCGGGGGTTTCACATCCCGACGCTGCTCGTCACCGCCTATGACTCGGCCGAGGTGCGCCGCGAAGTGCGCAACCTCAAGATCGACGCGTATCTCACCAAGCCGTTCTTTATGGACGATCTGGTCGATACCGTCCGCCGTCTTTTGCCGACCGCGACCGCCCGCGAAGTGAACGGAGGGTGAGGCTGCGCCACAGGGGCGCAGACGGCAAGCAATGCGCGACGCCAGGGACTGGCGTCGCGCATTGTGTTGCCCTCAGTGATCACTAGCCGAGGCGCTGGGTGGGCGAGCCGCCGCGATCGGGGGCCGGGCTGCTGGCCGGCTCACCCCGGCTGACCGCGTTGATGAATGGCATGATCGTGTCGATCGGCAGCGGGAAGATGATCGTGCTGTTCTTCTCGACGGCGATCTCGGTGAGGGTCTGCAGGTAGCGCAGCTGGAGCGTCACCGGCTCTTTGGCGATGATATCGGCGGCCTGGGCCAGGATGCCCGACGCCTGCAGCTCGCCCTCGGCGTGGATGAGCTTGGCCCGCTTCTCGCGCTCGGCCTCGGCCT
>JBAXES010000651.1:0-2815 GCA_037140315.1 Chloroflexales bacterium | reverse complement strand
GCGGCGCGGCGCTTGGCGTCGGCCAGCCGCGCCATGGTCGGGTCGGCGGGGGCGGCCTCGGCGCGGGCCGCCCGCCGGGCGGCCAGCCAGCCCCCGGCGGCACCGAGGTCGCCCCGGCGTAGCATCAGGCGGCGCAGGGCGATGTCGAGGGGCAGCAGCAGCAGGGCCAGGATGGTCAGGGGCACGCCGATCTCGCTCGCCGTCGTCACCCGCGCGTCCGGGCGGGCGAAGGCGTCGGCGGCGGCGCTGATCACCTGCCCGCCGGTGCGCGCGGCGATCGCGCTGAGCAGGGCCGGGTCGCCCGGCGACGAGCGGTACTCCGGTGAGTATGGCACCACCAGGCCGGCGGTCTCCTGGAGAACCGACCGGTCGCCCTGGGCGGCGCTGATCTGCACGAGGTAGGTGCCGGGCGCGGGACTCTCGACGCGGCCCTGGTAGCTGCCCGGCCCGATCTGGGTCAGCGGCAGCTCGATCTTCGGCCCGCCGCCGCCGCTGACCAGGGTCGCCGTCACCTTCAGATCGGGCGCTGCCAGGGCACCGGCGTCGAGGCGTATGCTGGTCTCGCCGCCGGCGACGGTCACGTCGACCCCCGCCTCCTGGCCGCCGCGCACCGGCAGCACTGCGTCGAGCACCTGCCCGACAAAGCGCGGGAAGTCCGCCCAGCGCAGCCAGTCCTTCGCCCACGTGCCCTTGGCGTCGCTCATCCAGGCCGCGCTGCGGCCCAGGCCGTACTGCCAGGTGGCGAGGAGCGGCTGGTTGTCGTCGGTGGCCAACACCAGGCGCGCGCGCTCCTTGATCGTGCTGCCGTTGAACCCGTAGAGCGGCGGCGTGGCGCCGACGCCGGCTACTATCGGGCTCGACCCGACGGCCACCGGGGTGAAGGGCCGCTCCACGATGTAGTTGCCGACGGCGCTGATCGTCTCCTGCACAAAGATCTGCGGCACCTCGGCCATGTCCTGGGCCGCGTAGTAGCGCCCGCCGCCATCGTGGGCCAGCTGCTCCAGGTAGGTGGCGGAGCCACCGCCGGCCGCCACCACGCTGAGGGTCATCCCCTGGCTGCGCATGCTCTGGGCGATGCCGGACTGGTCGCCGCCCCCGCCCCAGCCGTCGGTGAGCAGGATGGCGTGCTTGATCCGCGCGTCCACCCCGGCCAGCATCTGCTGGGCCTCCAGCAGGCCGGCGCGCACGTTGGTGGGGCCGCTGGGCTGCACGCCCGACACCGCGCTGATCACCTGGTCAACCGTGGCCCCCTGGGTGACGGCCAGCGTCGGGAAGGCCTGGCCGTCGAAGGTGGCGATGCCGAGGTGGTCGCGCGGGCCGAGCAGGGCCGCCGCCTCGGCCACCGCCTGCTTGGCGATGTCGACCTTGCGCGCCCCGCCGGCGCTCATCTGGGCGCTGCCGCGGTCGGGGCTGCTGCAGTGGCATGCGTCCATGCTGCCGGACTTGTCGATCACGAAGACGATCGCCAGGTCCGGGCGCTCCTCGCGGTTGCGCACGTCCATATAGACGGGCATGGCATCCTCGACCGGGGTGCGGCCGTAGCCGCCCACGCCGAAGCTCTGGTCGCCGCCGACCATCAGCAGGCCCTTGCCGAGGTCGCGCACATATCCGGGCAGAGCGGCCATCGCCCCCACCGGCAGGGCGCGGGCCGGCACGTTCACCAGGATCACTGCGTCGTAGACGCTGAGGCCGGCCAGGTCGGCGGGTATCTGGTCGGGCGCGCGGGGCTCGGCGATCACATTGGTGGCGCTCAGCGCGCTGATCAGCGCGGCGGACTCTGCGGGCTGGGGCGATACGACCAGCACGCGCGGCGGCCCCTGCACCTGGATGAGGGCGGACGCCTCGTTGTTCTGCGCCCGGCCGTCGCGCGCGGGCTGCACCTGGACGCGGTAGCGCTGGAAGCCGGAGCCGCTGACCGGCACCGCGAAGGGCACCAGGTTCGCGCCGGGCTGGAGGTCGATCTGGCGCTCGGCCCTCACGCCGCTCTCGCCGATCAGCCGCACGCTGGCCCGCTGGGCGACGCTGCTCTCGACGCTGGCCTTGAGCGTGGCGATCTGGCCGTCGCGCACGCGGGCGGGGGCCTCCAGCTGGGCCACCAGGGCCTCGGCGTCGCCGCTGGGCAGGGCCAGGTTGACGATTGAGATCGGGACGCCGCGGGCGGCGGCGATGCTGGCGGCCTCGGCGGCGCGGCCGCTGTTCTCGGCCCCGTCGGAGAGCAGCACCAGACGCCTCTCGGTGTCGGCGGGCAGCAGGGCCAGGCCGAGCTGGATGGCGTCGGCGATGTTGGTGCGGGTGGCCACCGGCACCGAGGTGATGCGCCCGAGGCGGCGCTGGTCGCCGGGGGCGCGCTCGACCAGGGCGTTGCCGCCGAAGACCACGATCGCCGCCTGGTCGCCCTCGGGCATGGCCGCCAGGGCCGCCTGGATGAAGGACTCGGCCTGGGCGCGCAGCGAGGGCGTCAGCGAGTCGCTGCCGTCGAGCAGAAACACCGTGGTGAGCCGTTCGACCGGCAGCACCAGCTGGGCGCCGGCCACCGCCAGCACCAGGGCCAGCCCGATCGCGCTGCGCACGGCCAGGCCGCCCCAGAAGCGCCATGCGGAGAGGCGGCGCGGGGCCAGCAGGGCCAGCGCCCAGATCAGGGCCAGGACGCCGAGGAGCCAGAGCATCTCGGGGTAGATAAACGAGAGATGGGGCATGGGCGGCTCCTGGGGGGCGGAGGACGTCTGGATCGCGAAAGACGTGAAATGGCGCGGAAGACGCGAGCGCGGGGGGCGCGAACGCGAAGGGCCAGTACCCTGTCATTGTACCTAATCGG
>JBAXES010000650.1:0-2818 GCA_037140315.1 Chloroflexales bacterium | reverse complement strand
AGGGCGGCGTGTAGCCCTCGGCGCTGCGGCGCACCAGCATCTCGAAGCTGCCCTCGGCCGCCTCGAACTGGAAGCCCTTGCTCTCGCGGTCCTTGATCTGCTGGAGCACGGCGCGCTCGTTGCCGTGTATGTCGAGCCCCAGCTCTTCGGCGCGCATGCGCACGTTGCCTCGGCCCGAGAGCTCGCTCACCACCACGCGCTTCTGGTTGCCCACCAGCGCCGGGTCGATGTGCTGGTAGCTGTGCTCAACCTTGGCGATCGCGGCCACGTGGATGCCGCCCTTGTGGGCGAAGGCGCTGTGGCCCACATAGGGCGCGTGGGTGTCGGGGTTGAGGTTGGCGATGGCGGCCACATAGTACGCGAGCTCGCTCAGCCGGGCCAGCTGCGTATCACTCACGCATGCGTAGCCCAGCTTCAGCTGGAGGTTGGCGATCAGCGGGATGAGATCCATATTCCCGCAGCGCTCGCCGTAGCCGTTGATCGTGCCCTGGGCCTGGGTCGCGCCCTCCTGCACGGCGGCCATGGCGTTGGCGATGGCCAGGGCTCCGTCGTTGTGGGTGTGGATCCCGATCTGAATATTGCTCGCGAAGCGCGCGCGCACATCGCGGACGATCCCCGCGACCTCGTTCGGCAGGGATCCGCCGTTGGTGTCACAGAGCACCAGCGTATCCGCGCCGGCGTCGGCGGCGGCCCCCAGGGTGAGCAGGGCGTAGGCCGCGTCGAGCTTGTAGCCGTCGAAGAAGTGCTCGGCGTCGTAGACCACCTCCTTGCCCATGGCCTTGAAGTAGGCCACGCTGTCGGCGATCATCGCCAGGTTCTCCTCCAGGGTCGTCTCGATCACCTTCTCCACGTGCAGCACCGAGCTCTTGCCCACCAGGGTGACGACGGGCGTCTGGGCGTCGACCAGGGCGCGGATGTTGGCGTCGCGATCGCAGCTGCCGCCGGCGTGGCGGGTGCTGCCGAAGGCGGCCACACGGGCGTGGCGCAGCGGCGCCTCGCGGATGCGCTGGAAGAACTCGGCGTCTTTGGGGTTTGAGCCGGGCCAGCCGCCCTCGATATAGTGGACGCCCAGATCGTCGAGCATGTGGGCGATCTTCAGCTTATCCTCCGCCGAGAGCGAGATCCCCTCGCGCTGGGTCCCGTCGCGGAGGGTGGTGTCATAGAGGTAGATCTGCACGAGAAGCTCCGAGTGTGTAACAGGGAACAGGGAACAGGCAACAGGGAACAGGCAACAGGGAACCTGTTGCCTGTTCCCTGTTGCCTGTTCCCTGTCGTCGTAGCTTACGGCGCGGCGTTGACTGCGTTTGCGGCTATGCTCGTCAGCACATAGAAGTGTGCGCTGCGGGCGGCCCGGGCACCATCGCCGATCGCCGTCAGCACCTGCTCGCCCTCTGAGCGGGTCACATCGCCGGCCGCAAAGAGTCCGGGCACACTGGTGGCGTTGCGCCGATCCACCCGGATGTAGCCCGCTGCGGTCAGCTCGACAAGCTCACTGACTAGGCCCGTCGTCGGCTTGTAGCCGAGGTCGACGAAGATCGCATCGACCGTCAGCGCGCGCCGCGTGCCGTCACGCTCAAGCACCAGCTTGCGGCCCAGCGGCTCGCCCTTTACATCGGCCACCCGGTAGCCCTGTAGCAGCTCCACGTTCTTGATGCTGCCCAGCGCCGTGATCTCGGGGCGATCTGCCGCTTCCAGCTGCGACAGCACCAGGTAGACCTTCGCGGCCGACTGGGCGAACTCGGCTGCGCTCAGCAGGGCCTCGTCGGTTGCCCCGATCACGGCAACCTCACGGCCGCGCAGCGTGTCGCCGTGGTGGGTCGTATTGTAGCCCAGGTTGGTGGTCAGATGATCGGCGACGCCGGGCAGATTCAGGCTCAGCGGCTGCGCGCCGGTCGCCACAATCACCGCCCGCGCCTGCTTCACCCCCGATTTGCTTGTCTCCACCTCAAAGTTCGTCCCATTCAGGCGTATGCTAGAGACCTGATCCTCAAGCACGCGGTCGTGCAGGTGCTTGAGCTGGCGCTCGAACTGATGGACCACCGAGCTTCCGATCAGGCGATCGTCGGACTCCTCCTCATCGGGCGTGTCGTAGTGGATCAGCATTTTGCCGAGCTGATAGTCGCGACCCTCAGCCGCTGCTGGCTCGACTTTGCCGCCTAGACGTTCGCTAACCAGTAGGAAGTTGAGCTGCTTCCCTTGTGCGTACATCGCGGCTGACTGGCTTGCTGCCCCACCCCCGATAATGATCAGGTCGTACATGGTAGCTCCATTCTTGCGCAGAGATGCGCGGTTGGCTAATCTGCTCGACACTCTGACACTCACACCATGCCACTCGTGCCATCTGGTGAGATGCTCGGTTCCTGGCATGCTACAACGGATTGGTGAGGGTGCCTAAGACATATTGTAGCATGTCAGCTACCCACCGCTAACGGTGCCAGCACGGGTAGCTGCCGAAGATCTTGAGCATGCTCGTCTGCTGCCGGATGCGGTCGAGTGTACGCAGGACGTGGGCCTCCTCGCGGTGGCCGTTGATGTCCACCAGGAAGATATACTTCCCGAGCACCGCCCGCGCGGGCCGCGACTCGATCTTGATCATATTGATCTGTTCGGCGGCCAGCTCTTTGAGCGTGTCCACCAGCGTGCCGGCGCGATCCTCGGCGAAGGCGAAGCAGAAGCTGGTCTTGTCGTCGCCGGTGGGCGGCGCGTCCTGAGGGGCCAGGCCGATGAAGCGGGTGACGTTGCCGGTCGTGTCGGCGATATCGCGGGCCAGGATGCTGGCCCCGGTGATCTCGGCGGCGCGCAGGGTGCTGATCGCGGC
>JBAXES010000649.1:0-2828 GCA_037140315.1 Chloroflexales bacterium | reverse complement strand
TGCGCAGCGCGAAGTCGTCGATGCCAAGGCATCGCGGGGTTGGGCTCGCGCCAGCGGGATTCTGACGCGCCAAACGGAGCAGTGTATCCGCGCTCAGCGCCATCCCCTGCCGGTGGACGAGGCGGGAACCCGGTTCACCGCCGATATCGAGGCCGATCTGGCGTTGCTCCGCCCAGAGCCGGGTTGTGCGGCGCGCGTAGGGCCGGATGAGTTCGGGTACGGATTCACTGAAGGTGGTGCGACGACAGCCAAGGTTGTCGCAGCGGAAGCGCCGGACATGAAGGTGCAGCTGCACCGGCAACTGGGCAAGGGGGAGATCGGCCACGCGGCGTTGGTAGGAGCTATGAACCCGCTGGGTGGGCGTCTGACAGGCGGGGCAATCAGCTATCATCGCCGTGCTCTGGAGATCAACCACGACACCGTCCGGAGTGAAATCGGCCGCGGTCAGCTGGAGTGCGGCCCCAACTGGGATAAACAGGTGGTCAAGTTTCATCACGTACGTTCCCCACGTCCCTCGTGCAGCAGAATGGTCAGCCCATCATGATAGTGCATGGGGATGTGTTCTGCCTGCACGGGAAGTGCGGGAGAGCCAGGTTTAGGTTATCAGAAACAAGCCGTCGCCCATCGTCTCGGTGCCATTCGGGTGGCGCACCGAGAGGAGTTGCACCTGGGCAGCGTAGTCAATGGCAATCGGGGTGATCGTCGTGTTGCGCCAGGTGATCGTGACCTGGGAGATCTGACGCCCATCGGCGGTGGCCGCGCCGGGGCGCGCATCCACCAGGGCGTAGAGCGGGTCGATCCACACCCGCTGCCCAAGGGTGAAGACGTTGCCCGCCAGCACATAGGGCGTGGGCGACGGGAAGGGCGGGCCGCTGGCCAGACTGCCATACTCCTGCTCCCACACGGCGTAATAGACCGGCTCCTCATCATAGGAGACCGGGCCGCGCGGCGCTGCGGTCGGCCTTGAGTGACGAATCACCTCCTTGACCGGCCCGGTCTCACCGTAGGGCAGCGGCGTTGGGCTCGGGCAGGCCCAGGCCGGGGTGGCGCTCGTGATCGTCGTCTGCACGGTTGTGCAGGCCAGCAGCATGCTCAGTGCAACCGCCGTTAGCGGGAGCGTCAGCCGGAGGGCGCGGCGGGTCGGGCGAGGAACGATCATCATGGCAGCGCCTTTGCAGTCGCCGAGGGGCGCGGGGTAGGCGTCGGATACTGATCAGCCGGGATGATCCGGTCGAGGTTCGCGGCGCGGGCGCGAATCGTCTGCCCGTCCTCGACCCAGACCAGCCATGCGATGCGGGCGTTGGGGGCGTGGGCGAGCTGGGTCAGGTTGGCCGAGCGCGCGCCGCTGATCAGCGCTGCCCGGCTCGCTGCCGATGTCGCGGCAGGCGGCGTCCAGTCGCCGCCGGTGGGGTCGGCCCATGCCGCGTAGTGGGTGGCGTGCGCATTGCCCCAGGTGGCGTCGTCACAGCAGTTCCAGATCGCGACCAGCCGCTGGGCGGATGGGTCAAAGGCGATGGCCCCGGCGGTGATGCGCCGAGTCGTGTGCGCGATGGGCGACCACGCGGCCCAGGTCGCCCCGCCGTCGAGGGAGGTGAGGGCGTACATGGCCCCCTGGTCGCGCAGCGTGGCGCTGAAGGTGATGCCCTGGCGCAGCGTGGCGCCGGTATGGTAGGGGTAGGCCACCACCTGCACGTCGGCCAGCAGGCCGCTGGCGTCAGGAGTGGTGTGCAGCTGGGTCGTCCAGGCCCCGCCGCTGATCGGGCGGGTGAGCGTCCATGCCGCGCCTGGGTGGCTATCCGCAGCGGTGAGCATGAGCACGATCTGGGCGGTGTCGCCAGCTCCCACCACGGTGAGCGCCCCGCTGCTGGCGTACCAGACCGCGCCGACCGTCAGGGCCTCGGCGTCCCACACGCCTGCGGCTGACCGATGAAGCAGCGTTGGGATGACACGTTCGCCGTCGCGCCGCAGGGTGAGGGCATAGACCGCGTTCGTAGAGGTCGTGGCGACATCAAGCACGGTGAGGAAGGAGTCCCCAAGCGGCTCGGGGGCCGACCAGGTCGCCCCATCGTCGCGCGAGTGGGCGGCGAACAGCGTCAGGCGGGGGTAGTCGGTTGCGCCCCAGATCACATGCACGGTGCTATCGGGCGTAATCCCAACGGCCAGGCTGCGGAACAACGTGCCAGGGTGCGATCCGTCCTGGTCAACCGTGGTGGTGATCCCCCAGCGCTGCGCCTCGGAGTGATAGACCCGCACGTAGACTCGCGGGGTGCCCTGATTGACCACGGGGATGCTGATGCCGGCAACGGCCGCCCAGCTCCCCTGTGGGTGAACCGCCACGTCCATTGCCAGGAGCGTATCCGGGACGCGCAGCACCTCGGAGCTGCCCACCTGTGGCTGGGCCGCGCTGACCGGGCGGGTCGGATAGGGCGGCTCAGTCGGCAGCGGCGTGGGCCAGGCCGCCTGAGTCTGCTCCGGCAGCGGCGTGCAGCGCGGCAGCGGCGTGGTGGTCGGTCGCCGGGTTGCCGTGGGGGCCGGGGTGAAGGTCGGGGCACCGAAGGTGTGAACGGTCGTCGCCGTCGGGGTGCGCGTGCCGCCAGAGATCGTCACCGTGACTGGATAGGGGGTCGGGCGGTCATCGGCTGACCAGCAGCCCTGGGCCACCGCCGTCTGGGCGATCTCGCCGTCAGTGAGGTAGCCGCCAACGCCCGCGCAGCCAGTGAGCGCGAGGAAGGCAAGCAGCGTGAGGGTGATAGCGGCCGTGATACGCATAGAAAACAAACAGGCGCGCCCCCGGGCTGGTCCTATGCAGGCCATTCCCCCGGTGACGC
>JBAXES010000648.1:0-2832 GCA_037140315.1 Chloroflexales bacterium | reverse complement strand
GCGGCCTGGCTCGGGCTGAGCGCCGGCGGCGCGGGTGCCCTGGCCAGCCTGGCCCCGCGTCACCCGCTCGCCCGCGGCGCCCTCGCCTCGACCCTGCTGGCCTACCGGGGCCTCGACCGCGCCGTCGGCGAGGTGCAGGCGGCCCTAGAGCACGATGACCTGGCCGAGGCCCGCCGGCTGCTCAGCTGGCACCTGGTCAGCCGGCCCACGGGCGAGCTGCGCGCCGACGAGGTGGCGGCGGCGGCGATCGAGTCGCTGGCCGAGAACCTCTCCGACAGCCTGGTGGCCCCGGCCCTGGCCTACCTCGCCGGCGACCTGCCGGGGCTGGCGGTCTACCGCCTGAGCAACACCGCCGACGCGATGTGGGGCTACCACAGCGAGCGCTACGAGCACCTGGGCAAGCCGGCGGCCCGGCTCGACGACCTGCTGAACCTGCTGCCAGCCCGGCTGACGGCGGCGCTGATCGCCCTGGCGGCGCAGGTCGCCCGCGGCCGCGGCGCGGGCGCATGGCGCGTCGCCCGCCGCGACCACACCCGCACCGCCTCGCCCAACGCCGGCTGGCCCATGGCCGCGATGGCCGGCGCGCTCGATACCGTGCTGGAGAAGCGCGGCCACTACACCCTGGGCGATGGCGCGCGAGTCGCCGACGCGGCCATGGTCGGCGCGGCCCGCGCCATTGCCCGCGCCGCCGTGGCCGCCGCGGCCCTGCTGCTGCTCTGCGGTGCGGGTCGCGCCCTTTTCCTCGCCCGCCCCGATCTGGCGACGCGCTTTGTCGCCGCAGCCCGGACATCATCATCGTGAGGGCGCAGCAGCGCGGCGCTGCCGCGCCCCTACAGGAGACACCCATGACTCTGCTCACCGACACAGTCGCCAGGATCAGCCCGCCCGACGCCGCCGCGATGGCCGCCGCCCGCGCCCGCCATGACATGCTCACCAAGCCGCAGGGTGCCCTCGGTCGGCTTGAGTCGCTCTCAGTCCAGATCGCCGGGATCACCGGCGCGGCCAGGCCGCGCCTGCGCAAGCCGGCCGTGGTGGTGATGGCCGCCGACCACGGCGTCGCCCGCCAGGGCGTCAGCGCCTTCCCCGCCGAGGTGACGCCGCAGATGGTGCTGAACTTCCTGGCCGGCGGCGCGGCGATCAACGTGCTGGCCCGCCATATCGGTGCCCAGGTGGTGGTGGTCGATGTCGGCGTCGCCGCCGATCTGCCATCCCACCCCGACCTGATCGCCCACAAGGTGGCCCTCGGCACCGCCGACTTCTCGGCCGGCCCGGCCATGAGCCGCGCCCAGGCCCAGGAGGCGGTCGAGGCGGGCATCGCGGTCGTCAACGCGCTGATCGACGCCGGCACCGACATCGTCGCCACCGGCGACATGGGCATCGGCAACACCACCCCGTCCAGCGCGATCGTCGCCGCCATCACCGGCCGCCCCGTCGCCGAGGTGACCGGGCGCGGCACCGGGGTGGACGACGCCGGCCTCAGGCGCAAGGTCGCGGTGATCGAGGCGGCCCTGGCCCTGCACCGGCCCGACCCGGCCAACGCGCTGGACGGGCTCGCCAAGGTGGGCGGCTTCGAGATCGGCGGGCTGGCCGGGGTGATGCTCGGCGCGGCCGCCCGGCGCGTGCCGGTGGTGGTGGACGGCTTCATCTCCGGGGCGGCCGCCCTGCTCGCCTGCGCCCTCGTCCCCGCCACCCAGCCCTACCTGATCGCCGCCCACCGCTCGGTCGAGCGCGGCCACCAGGCCGTCTTCGCCCAGCTCGACCTGGAGCCGCTGATCGACCTGGGCATGCGCCTCGGCGAAGGCACCGGCGCGGCACTCGGCATCTCGCTCTGCCAGGCCGCCTGCAAGGTGCTCGATGAGATGGCCACCTTCGGCGAGGCCGGCGTCGCGGATAAGGCATAACTGGCGGGCAAGCCCGCCAGTTATGCCTTGCCGGTGGGCTTCGCCCAAACCCTCCATGTGTAATGGTTGGTGTGCAGCGAAGCCGCACGCCAACCATTACACATGAGGTTTCTATGATCATCCTCTTCACCGGCGGGGCGCGCAGCGGCAAGAGCACCCGCGCCGAGCAGTACGCCGCCCGCCTGGGCCGCCCGGTGGTCTACCTGGCCACCGCCGAGGCCGGCGACGACGAGATGCGCGCGCGCATCGCCCGCCACCGCGCCCGGTCAGGCGGCAAGGCACGGGATAGCCAGCGCTACCGCAAGCTGGTGACCCGTGTTCGCGGCATGCTGAAGACCCGGAGAAGTTCATCGGGCAGGTGGCGACCGGCGAGGGCACAGCGGAACTCGGCAAAGCCTACAAGTCAAACGGCGGCAAGGCGCGGGCGTCGAGGGACGGTGACTGG
This sequence comes from Chloroflexales bacterium, assembly GCA_037140315.1. Classification (GTDB taxonomy): domain Bacteria; phylum Chloroflexota; class Chloroflexia; order Chloroflexales; family Chloroflexaceae; genus Oscillochloris. The sequence continues at coordinate 486 of JBAXES010000648.1, read as the reverse complement.
TCGGAGAGCTACATGGTGAACCTCTTCGACTGGCACCTCCATGAGCAGGAGCAGATGCCGAACCTCACCGGTGCCGCCGCCTGGATCTTCAAGGACTTTTCCACGCCACTGCGGCCCGAAAACCCGGTGCCGCGGGTGAACCAGAAGGGTGTGGTCACCCGCGACGGCACGCCGAAGGAGAGCTACTACGTCTTCCAGAGTTACTGGGCGGACAAGCCGATGGTGCACCTTCTCGGCCACGGCTGGCACGACCGCTGGGGAGAGCCGGGCGAGGCGAAGGAGATCCGGGTCTATTCCAACTGCCCCCAGGTGGAACTCTTCGTCAACGGCACGTCTGCCGGCACGAAGAGCCGCGACGTCGCGACCTATCCCGCCGCAGGCCTGCAGTGGCACGTGCCGCTTGCCGCGGGCCGACATGTCGTCCGCGCAGTGGCCCGCGCGGCGGCGGGCGAACAACTCACCGACGAAATCGCCTTCGACTACCAC
>JBAXES010000647.1:0-2840 GCA_037140315.1 Chloroflexales bacterium | reverse complement strand
CCCACATGGTATAATTCCCGCGTCTGCGCGGAGCCACGGGGGGGACATCCATGGGGCGACACCTAGTGATCGTGCTGCTGCTCAGCGCAGCGATGCTGTCGGGCTGCGGCTTCGGCGGCGGCGACGGTGTGCGCAGCGGCGCCCAGGAGGGCATGCGCCTCCCCGATGCCGAGTTTATCCGGCTGGAGGGAGGCACGGTCAAGGTCAGCGACCTGCGCGGTAGGCCAGCGGTGATCAACTTCTGGGCCACCTGGTGCGGCCCCTGCAAGGAGGAGCTCCCGCTGCTCCAGCAGGCGTACGGCTCAGCCGAGGGCGCCGGGTTCCAGCTGATCGCCGTGACCGATGAGGGCAAGGGCGACGTCAGCACCTTCGTCGAGAGCAGCAACGTGCGGATGCCCGTCGTCCTCGACCCAGGCGGCCAGGCGGGCAGCCGCTACCGCATCCAGGGCATCCCGACCACCTTCTTCCTCGATAGCACAGGCGTGATCGTCATCCGCCACACCGGCTCCCTCACCCCTGGCACCCTCCAGGTCTTCCTGGAGCAAATTACAGGCAAGGGTGTGACGCCCACTGCGACGCCCGCAGCGCCCACCACCGTGCCCGCCCCGCCGGCGCCCACCGCCCTGCCGCCCCCCAACACCGGCGGCGATGATGTCGGCGTGCGCCGGCCATGTGGGGCCAGAACGTTCGCCTGATGTTATGTTGCCGCACCACATTGCGGCGAGTCGCCCCTCTCCCGCCACAAAGGAGTTGTCCCAATGTCAGCCCAGATTGAGTACCGCTTCGCCCGGCGCCTCGCCCAGCTGGAGGCGTCGGCCACCGCCGCGATGACCGGGCGCGTCGCCCAGATGCGCGCCGCCGGCATCAACGTGATCTCCTTCAGCGTCGGCGAACCCGACTTCGACACCCCCGCTCCGATCAAGGCCGCCGCCATCGACGCGATCCATAAGAACCACACCCACTACACGACCACCGGCGGCACTGCCGAGCTGCGCAAGGCCGTCGCCCAGCGCGCCAGCGCCGATAGCGGCGTGACCTACGGGGTCGGCCAGGTCACCACCACCGCCGGTGCCAAGGAGGGCCTCTACCTGGCCTTCCAGGCCCTCTGCGATGAGGGCGACGAGGCGATCATCCCCGCGCCCTACTGGGTCAGCTACGTCGAGCAGGCCAAGCTCGCCGGGGCCATCCCCGTCACCCCGATGTGCACCGAGGCCAGCGGGTTTAAGCTCACCCCCGCGCAGCTCGCTGCCAGCCTCAGCCCGCGCACCCGCATCATCGTGCTCAACTCGCCCAGCAACCCCACCGGCGCCGTCTACAGCGCCGCCGAGCTGCGCGCCCTCGCCGATGTCCTCCGCGACAGCGAGGCGATCGTGATCGCCGACGAGATTTATGATGCGATCAGTTATGTCGAGTACGCGCGCTGGCTCAAGGTGGCCCCCGAGATGGCTGACCGCACTCTGATCGTCAACGGCGTCGCCAAGGCCTACGCAATGACCGGCTGGCGCGTAGGCTATGTGGCCGGCCCGCAGCCGATCATCACTGCGATCAAGGACATCCAGAGCCACACCAGCACCCATACCGCATCGATCTCTCAGTACGCCGCCCTCGCCGCCTACACGTCCAGCCCCGAGATCGCGGCCACTGTGGTTGAGATGGCCGCCCAGTTCCACAAGCGCCGCGACCTCATCCTCGATCTCATGGCCGAGATCCCCGACATCACGTGCAGCGTGCCCGACGGCGCGTTCTACGTCTTCCCTAACGTCACCGGCCTGCTCAACCGGCCCCTGCGCGGCGGCAAGGTCTGTGCCACCAGCGACGAGCTGACCAACTACCTGCTCGACGAGGCCCACATCGCCGCCGTCTCCGGCGAGGCCTTCGGCGCGCCGGGCTACATCCGCTTCTCCTACGCCACCGCCGAGGAGCAGATTGTCGAGGGCATGCGCCGCTTCGCCGCCGCCCTCAAGTAAGGCTTGCTGCGCTCGTTTCCAGCGGGCGGCACCCGCTGGAAACGAGCGCCCCACCCTATGAACAAGAACGCCCGCGCCCAGATAGTCCGCTACACTGCTGTCGCTGTAGCCACCCTCTGCGCCGGACTGCTGATCTCCTTCGGTGGCTACGCGACCTGGTGGCTCCTGGCGATGGCCGCGCTCGCCTGGCTCCAGAGCCTCAGGCTGCGCCGCGATATCAACACCAGCGGCCTACCGCTGCTGATCTTCCACATCGTCGCATGGTCGCTCCTCGGACTCGCTATGGTCGGGCTGCTGCCCACGCCAGCCCACCTGATCGGCGATGTGGTGGTGCTGCTCATCGCCGCCGGCCTCTATATTCGCGCCAGCACCCGCCGCACGCGCTAATGCTGAATGCTGAATGCACGGAGTTCGGCCATTCAACATTCAACATTCAACATTCTATGCACACACTCGCCGACCTTGTCCCACTCCTCGCCAGCAAGCGCATCCTCGTCGTCGGCGATGTCTCCCTCGACGAGTACCTCTTCGGTCGGGCCACCCGCCTCTCCCGCGAGGCGCCCGTACCCGTCCTCGAGCTCATCCGCCGCGAGATTATCCTCGGCGGCGCCGCCAACCCGGCCCGCAATGTCGTCGCCCTCGGCAGCTCAGCCGACCAGGTCGGCATCGTTGGCTCCGACCCCGAGGGCCAGCAGCTGCGCGACCTGCTCCGCAGCGCCGGGATCGATGCGCGGGGCCTGGCCATCTCGCCAGGCCGCCCCACCACCCTTAAGACCCGCGTCCTCGCCGAGGAGTCGCCGCGCCTGCCCCAGCAGGTCGCCCGCCTGGATCGGCTTGAGCGCGCGGCCCTCTCCCCCGCCGAGGAGGATCTCG
>JBAXES010000646.1:0-2843 GCA_037140315.1 Chloroflexales bacterium | reverse complement strand
CCCCCATCCCCCATCCCCCAGTCATCCTGCTCTCGCCCGACGGCGAGGTGTTCAGCCAGGCCATCGCCGCCGAGCTGGCCGCCGAGCCGCGGCTCATCCTGGTCTGCGGGCACTACGAGGGGCTCGACGAGCGCGTGCGCGAGGCTCTGGTCACCCGCGAGCTGAGCATTGGCGACTATGTGCTCACCGGGGGCGAGCTGGCGGCCATGGTAGTGGTGGACGCGGTGTCCCGCCTGGTGCCGGGGGTGATCGACGGCGAGTCGATCGCCGAGGAGAGCCACAGCGACAGCCTGCTGGAGTACCCGCACTACACCCGCCCGGCCGCCTGGGAGGGCCGCGAGGTGCCCGCCGTGCTGACCTCGGGGCACCACGGCGAGGTGGCCAGGTGGCGCCGGCGCGAGCGCCTGCGGCGCACCCTGGCCAGGCGCCCCGACCTGCTCGCCCGCGCCTTCGCCCAGGGCCTGCTCGACAAGAACGATCTGGCCTGCCTGGCTGAGCTTGGGTGGTCCCCGCTTTGACAAAACCCTAGCCCCACGCTACACTACCCCCTATCCAGGAATCCCCTCTAGCGCCGCCCGCGTAGGCACCGCCGCCTCCGGGCAACAGCCGCAGCGCCCACGCGGCCATCGCCGCCTACCACAGCCAGATGAGGAGACTGTGGCCGAAGAGCCTCTGCCCTCGCTCCAGAGCATTGTGTCACCCACGCCCGCGCCGCCTGCGCCGGGGTCGTCTCTGCGCGTCGCCATGCGCCGCAGCCTTCCCGTGGCCGGGGTGATCTGCGCTCTGCTGATCATCTGGGAGGCGAGCAAGTTCGCCTTCAACCTATCCGACCAGCGCCTGCCCCACCTCGGCGCGATCATCGAGGCCATGACCACGCGCACCCAGGGCGGCGCTGGCAACATTCTGCTGGTGCAGGCGCTGCTCAACGCCTGGTCGACGTTCCAGGTGGCCTTCGGCGGCTTCTTCCTCGGCGGCCTGCTCGGCTTCGGCCTGGCCGTGGTGTTCATGCAGCTGCCGATCCTCGAGCGCGGCCTGATGCCCTACGTGATCGGCTCGCAGACGGTGCCCATCCTGGCGGTCGCGCCGATGGTGGTGGTGGGCCTCGGCCGCATGGGCGCGCCCTCCTGGGCCGCCAAGGTGACGGTGGCCGCCTACCTGACCTTCTTCCCGGTGACGATCGGCATGCTGCGCGGCTTGCGGGCTGTCTCGCCCATGAGCCTCGACCTGATGCGCTCCTACGCGGCCAGCCCCGCCCAGGTCTTCTGGCGGCTGCGCCTGCCCAACTCGCTGCCCTACCTGTTCACCTCGCTCAAGGTGGCCGCGTCGGCCAGCGTGATCGGGGCGATCGTGGCCGAGCTGCCCGCCGGTGCCCGCGAGGGCATCGGCGTGATGATCCTGAACGCGTCCCAGTTCTACAACTCGCGACCGCCCGCCCTCTACGTGGCTATCCTGGCCGCCGGCCTGGTCGGCGTCGCCTTCTATGGCCTTGTCTCCCTCGCCGAGCGGCTGGTTGTGGGCCCCCAGAGGGCTAACGGAGGCTAGCCCTCTGGGGGCCTCCGGGCCCTCGATACTAGCCATATAGTTGGCTGAGATTGCCAGCGAAGCTGGCAATCTCAGCCAACTATATATAGGTTTTTAGGGCGGCAGCCCTAACCTTGATATTGAGAGCTATGAGCGCAGCACCGATCATCGAGTTCGACCGGGTGAGCAAGATCTACCCGAGCGGCGGCGGCCCGGTCACCGCCCTGCACGACGTGAGCCTGAGCATTGCCGACGGCGAGTTCATCGCCCTGATCGGGCCGAGCGGCTGCGGCAAGAGCACCCTGATGCGCCTGGTGGGCGACCTGGAGCAGCCCAGCGCCGGCGGCCTGCGCGTGCGGGGCAAGACGCCCCAGCAGGCCCGGCTCGACCGCGACTACGGGATCGTCTTCCAGGCCCCGGTGCTCTACGAGTGGCGTAGCATCCGCAAGAATGTTGAGCTGCCCCTCGAGATCATGGGCCAGCCCGGCCCTAAGCGCCACGCCCGCGCCAACGAGCTGCTGCGCCTGGTGGGCCTGAGCGACTTTGGCGACGCCTACCCGCACCAGCTCTCCGGCGGCATGCAGCAGCGCGCGTCCATCGCCCGCGCCCTCTCGTTCGAGCCGGCCATCCTGCTGATGGACGAGCCCTTCGGCGCCCTGGACGAGATCACCCGCGAGCGCATGCAGCTGGAGCTGCTGGGCATCTGGGACGGCGGCACCCAGCGCACCACGGTGATCTTCGTCACGCATAGCATCCCCGAGGCGGTCTTTCTGGCCGACCGGGTGGTGGTGATGTCGCCCCGCCCCGGCCGGGTCGAGCGGATCGTGACGGTCGATCTGCCCCGCCCGCGCAGCTTCGAGACGCGCGAGGACCCGCGCTTCTTCGCCCTCGTCACCGAGGTGCGCGAGGGGCTGCGGGAGCATTAATGCTGAATGCTGAATGTTGAATGTTGAATGGGGGCTCTCTGCACTTGTAGTGGAACCGAAGGAGGTAAGGGTGATGATGGCCGGCATTCAGCATTCAAAATTCAACATTCAACATTCCCTCCCGCCCCTGCTCACCTTCGTTATAGCGGTGGGCTCATGGGAGGCCCTGGTGCGCGGGTTCGGCATCCCGCTCTACCTGCTGCCCGCGCCCAGCCAGGTGGTGGCGACATTTCTGGAGCGCCCCGGCTACCTGTTGGGCATCGGCATGGCCACCTTCGGCAACGCTCTGGTGGGCTGCCTGATCGGCTGCGCCCTCGGCTGCCTGGTGGCCGACGCCTGCGTGCAAAGCTTCCTCAAGGCTGGAAGTCTCGTGCTATGGGCCGTGGCCGCCAGCGC
>JBAXES010000645.1:0-2847 GCA_037140315.1 Chloroflexales bacterium | reverse complement strand
GCTCCTGCCGGTCTACATCGAGCTGCTGCCCGCCGCCGACGGCCCGAGCCTGCCGCAGCCGGCCGACCCGCGCCTGCTCGATGAGGGGTCGCACCTGAGCTACGCCCTCCAGTGGTTCGCCTTCGCGGTGATCTTGACGATCGTCTACGCTGCCCTGATGCGCCAGGAGCTGCGGCGGTACGCCTAGCGGGAGCTTGAGGGCCGCAGGCCCTCGATGTCATAATGTATAGCTCGCCTATGGTCTGGTTGACATCGCCAGCTTTGCTGGCGATGTCAACCAGGCCATAGGCGCGTTTTTAGGAAGGAACCAGCAATGCTGAGCGGAGCGAAGCCGACGCCGACGACCCAGCGGCATCCGGCGGTGATCGAGGTGGACGAGGCGAGCTTCGAGCGCGAGGTCATCGCCCGGTCGAATGACGTCCCGGTGGTGATCGACTTCTGGGCCCCGTGGTGCGCGCCGTGCCGGACCCTCGGCCCGACCCTGGAGCGGCTCGCCAGCGAGGCGAAGGGCGCCTGGGTGCTGGCCAAGGTGAACGTCGATGAGAACCAGCGCCTCGCGACGATGTTCCGCGTCCAGAGCATCCCCGCCGTCAAGGCGGTGCATAGCGGCAAGGTCGTCGACGAGTTCGTCGGCGCGCAGCCCGAGTCGCAGGTGAAGCTCTGGCTCAAGCGCTTCGTGCCCGAGCCGGGCGACTCGCTGCTAGAGGCGGCGCGCGCCCTGGAGGCGAGCGACCCGCAGGGCGCCGCCGCGCGCTACCGGCTGCTCCTCGGCGATGAGCCGCAGAACGCGGATGCGATGCTCAGCCTCGGGCGTCTGCTGCTCATGCTCGGCGAGCCTGAGGGCGTCGAGACGCTGCGGCAGGTGCCGGCGGGCACGCCGTTCTACGCCCGCGCCCAGGCCCTGCTGCCCCTGGCCGACTTCTTCGCCGCCGCCGACCGTCCCGCCGATGAGGACTCGGCCGCGCGCTACCGCCAGGCCGCCGCCCTCGCCCGCAGCGGCAGCTACGCCGGGGCGATGGATGAGCTGCTCGCCATCGTCGCCCGCGACCGGGCCTTCCACGACGACGGGGCGCGTAAGACGCTGGTCGGACTCTTCGCCGCCCTTGGCGACGATGACCCGCTCGTGCCTGCCTACCGGCGCAGGCTGGCGAATACGCTGTTTTAGGGCTGCCACGCCCTCGCCGCCGCAGGAGAACCAGTCTTTCTGTGGAAGAGCGGGACTCTCCCACAGCCTCGGCGTCACGGCGCAAACATGCGATAGTTGAGGGTGGGGAATGGCCCGTCTAGCTCCTCAAGCTGGTCGAGCAGGAAGCGGTCGCTCGGGCCGATATGCGCGAGCCGGGCCATGTCTGTGAGCTGCTCGAAGCGCTTCAGGTAGATCTGCCAGCGCTCGCGCTGCTCCCCGGCGTGCCCGGTGGCCACTAGCGCCTCCGGCCAGTCGCTCGTCTGGGCCAGCATCAGCTCGCGGGCGGCCTGGTTGAGCGCCCGCTCCTGGTCGGCCTCGGCGCTGGGGAACTCGGCCGCGATCTGCACCATCTCCTCCTCGGCGGCTTGGATTGCCTGCCAGTAGCTTGCGCTCGACGGGCTCTGCCACGGGGGGTGGCCCCCCTCCCCCCACGAGCCGGCCAGGAGCGTGGCGTGCTGCCGCGGCCGCAGCCCCCGCAGATGCTCCCCCGGCGTGGTCAGGCTCAGGGCCGGGTGGGTCGCGCAGAGGGTCATCACCGCCTGGAGCCAGGTCGGCCCCTCGAACCAGGTCGCCCCGATCAGGCTGGCGTCGAGCAGCACCAGCAGCATGTCGGCGGGCGGGCGGCGCTCGCTCTCGGCGACCAGCATGCTCACAAAGTGGCTGGCGTGCTCCTGGGCGCGGCGCAGGGCGTGGTAAGGGTCGTAGGGCTGCGGCGCGCCCAGGCCGATCGCCTGGTAGCCGCCGGGGTCGCTCGGGTCGCGGTAGAGCGGGTCGCCCACGTAGCCGAGCTCCGGCGTCCAGATGTGCCGGGCGATCTGCTCGCTGGGGGCGATGGCGATCAGCTTGCGCCCGTCTACCCTGACGGGGCCGGGCCCGGCGTCGGGCGGGATGCTGGCCGGGTCCACCACGACATAGCGCACGCCCACATCGCTGATCGCCCCCTCGATCCCTGTGCGCCAGCCGCTGCCAGGCAGCCACATGCCCTCGGGGCGGCCCAGCGATCGCGCCGTGTGCAGGGCACCGTACTCGATCTGGGCGCGCGCCGACTCCTCGCGCCCCAGCAGCGGCAGGTAGGCGTGGCTCGCGGCACCGGCCAGCGGCTCGATCACCCGCGCCGCCACAAGCTCACGCAGCCGCTGGGCCAGGTTGCGGTTGTAGCGGTTCACGAAGCTGTGCAGGCCCTGGCGGCTCCACTCCAGGTAGAAGCGGGCCAGGTAGCTGCCATGATGATCATCCTCGACCTCGAAGCGCCGCAGATCCTCGCTGCGGCGGGCCAGCCGCTCGTCCATCCAGAGCAGAAAGTGCTTCTGCACCACCGGGTCGGCCAGCTGCTCGATCAGCAGCGGCGAGCAGGCCATGGCCACCCGCGGCCCCAGCCCGGTGACCTGGAGGTCGCCGAGCATATCGAGCAGCGGCATGAGTCCTTGGGCGATCAGCTCATGCAGTGGCTCCTCGCCGGCGGGCTGCTGGCCTGCGCGCCGCAGGTAGGGTGCGTGGGCGATGATCAGGAAGGCGACAAACACCGCTGGCTCCTTCCTTAGGGGGTGGTCGTTGGCACGACCGGTGTCACGACAATAGGTGAGCCGAGGATCGGCGTCTGGATGGGCTCTCGCGTGGGGGCGCCGGTCGGCGTCTCGGGCACGCCGGTCGGCGTCTCGGAC
>JBAXES010000644.1:0-2848 GCA_037140315.1 Chloroflexales bacterium | reverse complement strand
GCCCCACCCCCGCCACCACCAGCGCCCCCACCAGCAGGCTCACCACCAGCGGGATGTTCTTTGATCGCTTCATGCCGCTATGCTCCTGTCACTGCGACCGACTGAAAAATATTTGCAGAGTTCCATCATTCTACTACGGCTAGAGCCGTCACGGAAGTGGGTATATAGTCTCGGAGTGTAAAGCATGCCTATCATACTTGATCTCACGAGAATCGAAAAGCCCCTCATCACACAGGGCTAGTGCAGCCTCACCGCACGCGGCTTCGCCGCCCAGACCCAACAAAAAAACGTGGGGGCGGCAAAGCCGCCCCCACGTCCACCGACAGGAGGGATGCTAGCGGATAATAAGCGGCATGTTGGTCTTCAGGCGTGTCGAGGTGCTATGCACCGTAATCTCCAGCGGGGCCTCAGAGGTCGGGTTGCCGGCACCATCGAGAAAGCGGACATAAATGAAGTAGTCACTGCCGTCCTTACTAGGGGCCGGAACTGAGGCGAGGCCGGTAGCCAGGCTCCAGTCCTTAATGGTGAAGCTCGTGTCGGTGCCCGATGCGGGCATCGCCTTCCACTTCAGCGGGGCGTTGAGTGGATCCGACACTTTGGAGGTGCTATTGGCAAGCCAGACGCCCCAGAAGTGGCGGCTGCCCTGCGTATACGCATCATCCACCTTGACATTGGTGAAGTGCAGGTCCTGGATAATATCGCCGTAGGTATTCGGCGTGGTGGTTGGCAGATCGGCGCTCAGGAACGTAGGCTTCGTATCATCGTAGGTGATATTGAAGGTGTAGTTGCCCACATTGCCTGCCCCATCGCGGAGCTGCACCACCACCGGGCGTAGGCCGCTCTCCAGATTGGCCAGATCGGGCAGCGGGATCATCCCGCTAAAGCCGCTGGCGTCGCTCTTATAGGTAGTCTCAATGGCGTCCGCGCTCTTACCGACAGCGACGCTGGTGATCCCCGTGCAGTCGCCGGCATCATGCACGCTGAGGTAGATCAGCGGCACGCGGGTGTAGAGCGGGTCGCCGCCGCTGGCCGCGCCCTTGCTCAGGGCGAGCTCCGGCGGCAGCGCGGCCGTGCTCGCCGTACCCGAGAGCGTATCGGCAACATTGATGAAGGGATTGTGGACATCGACCGAGGCCTGGATCGCCCCATCGACCAAGATCGTATCGCTCTTTGCGGGGTCCTCCAGCAGATTCTGGCTCGGATCGCGCAGCTGGGTGTAGAGCGTAGACTGGGCGCACGAGGTGCTATTGCGGATAGACTCCGGGATCGGCACCGTGATTGTCGTAGCATAGGGCACCCAGCCCCCCGAGTCATTCACGGCGTCGGTCGGCGCCGCGTTCCAGCGCCAGCGCACCTGGGTCGTCGCCGCAGTCACGCCGCTAGGATTCGTAAAGGTGACCTGAGCGGTTGTCTTCCCGCCAACCGTCGCGGCGTCGCCCTCGATCTGTGGGGTGGCCCCATAGGCCGAGCCCTGGGCCTGGAATAGCGAGTAGCGGGTGTAGAGCTTCGATCCGCTGAAGAGCTCGCTCACGACATGCTCATAAGTGGCAGTAGGGGTAGCGCTAGCGGAGCCCTGCGGGTTGAAGATATCACCAACGTTACCTGAGGCGATCGGGCCGCGGAACGCATCGATAGCCGGCTTGAATGCGTAGTAGAGCTGGTTCCCGCCGGATGGCTGGCCAATCCAGGCGAGGTGCAGGTTGCCCTGCTCATCGGAGTCGAGGTTGACGGTGCCGGTGACTTTGCCGCCAACGAGCCGCGAGCGCGGCCAGCTCCCGTCGCTCTGCCGCTGGGCGTAGAAGACTCCGGAGGCCCCGCCAGAGTCGGCCACGCCACGCCACGCCGCGAATACATTCCCGTCAGGGGTTAAGCTGACGCTCGAGTCCGCGTAGTCGGCGTCGGCACTCGTGACACGCTGCACCACAAAGCTGGATGAGGCGCTATCCCATAGGCCGACGAAGATCTGGAGCCTCCCGCCCGCCCCGGCCGTGTAGGAGATCGCCACCTTCCCGCTCGGGCCTGTGGCCATATCAAGCTGGCCGGCAACCACATCGCTGCTCACCTGCGCCTGGTCAGTCCACGAGACACCGTTGTCGCTGGATCGGCGCAGCAGCGCGGTGGCGTCCGGGTTGCGCCAGGTGACGAAGATCTCATTGGATGTCGAGATCGCCACCTCAACTGCGACAGGGAAGGCAGAGCCCTTATCCACAACACGGATCGGGCCGAGGTTGCCGGCGGTGTCAACCGTGCGCATGTAGATAGTGCGGCTCGGGTTGTCATCCCAGGCGTAGTAGATCGTCCCGTTAGGGGCGACCTTGACCGACGTGTTCGAGTAGTCAGACTTGCCCGACGCATCGCCGAGCACGGTGTAGTCGGGGAAGCTGACAGCGCTAGCCGCCTTTGTCCAGTAGACAGCACTGCTCCTATCCACATTCCCCGAGATATAAACCCGACCATTTGCGGCGGCAGAATGAGGGAACTTTGTGTCGTTCGAGCCTGGGAGCGTGAGCTCTGTGACAAGCGACAGGCCATTGGTCGTCTGCGCCCGCAGGCCAGGAACCGCAAACGTGGCGGCGATCATGAGCAGGCAGCAGACACCGACAATAATCCTACGAGCCATAGTCTATTCCTCCGAGCCGTAGATGCGTGCAGCTTGGCGAAGCAGCTACGAGGCGAGTTTCAAAAAGAAGGTTCTGGGGCGGGCCACGCCCTCACCGATCCCATCCGACCAGGGTAGCCGTGGGGCTCTGGTGCAGGCGCTGCCCGCCCCAGAGCCCTGACAGGGGCCATTTCTAGGGTGCCGTGACCAGGAAGTCATCGAAGAGGATGCCGCCGCTGGCGCGGGTGT
>JBAXES010000643.1:0-2852 GCA_037140315.1 Chloroflexales bacterium | reverse complement strand
GGGGGCGGGTAGCCGGCGGGCCCGTCAAGCAGGGCCAGGGCGAGCCCCTCGCGCCCGGCGAGGTCGGCCAGCTGCGCCAGGTCTGGGTCGCGGATCGCCAGGTCGGCCAGATCGGCGGGGGCCAGGTCGCCCGATCCGCGCGCGCGCAGCAGGTCGGCCAGATCGGGCGACAGCGTGGCCCAGGCGCGGGTCACGCCGACGCAGATCAGTCCGAAGACCCGCGGGCCGCGCCGCCCGTCCACCAGCAGGGCGTCGCGCAGGAACACGCCGCCGAGGGCGCGCTGGAGCCACGCGGTGAGCAGGCCATCGAGCTCGGCGCGGTCGGCGGGGGAGAGGGCGGCCCCAAAGTGGCCGCAGCGCAGCGCGTCGCGCAGGCCCTGGGCCGTCCAGCTGCGCAGGAGATCGCAGGCGCGGGTCCGGTCATAGGCGGCCAGGGTCGGCAGCGGTGGCGGGAGAGTGGCCATCAGCGTACCTTGCGCCACGCCTCCAGCAGCTCGGGCAGGCCGGAGATAATCAGATCGGGGCTGCCGGGGCCGGAGCCAACATCCTCGCGCTGGGAGACGCCGGTGAGCACCAGGGCGCAGGGCATGCCGGCGCTGTTCGCCCCGGCGATATCGGTGTCGAGCCGGTCGCCGATCATTAGGGTGTGCTGCGGGTCGGCCCCGAGCATCTCGGCCGCCACCAGGAACATGGTGGGCGCGGGCTTGCCGATCACCAGGGGCGTCGCGTCGGTGGCGGCCACCAGGGCGGCCATGACCGCGCCGGCGCCGGGGATCAGCCCCTCCTCGGACGGGAAGGTGCGGTCGGGGTTGGTGGCCACATAGCGCGCCCCGGCGCGGATGGCCAGCGCCGCATCCTTGAGGATGGCGTAGGTCAAGTCGAAGTTAGCGCCCTGCACCACCAGCTCGGGGGCGGCGTGATCCTCAACGAAGTGGCCGTCGCCGAGCAGCGCCTCGCGCAGGCCGCGCATGCCGACGATGAAGACGCGAGTGCCGGGCGGGTAGATGCCCCGCAGGTGGCGGGCCGTGGCCAGGGCCGAGGTGAGCACCCGCCCCGCAGGCATCGCCACGCCCATCTCGGCCAGCTTCTCCTCGTACTGGCCCGGCGTCATCGAGGCGTTGTTGGTGATACAGGCGTAGCCGACGCCGCGCGCATCCAGAAACGCCAGCAGGTCGCGCACCCCCGGCAGCACCTGCTTGCCCCGGTAGAGCACCCCGTCCATATCGAACAGCACCGCGCGGATCGTCGAGAGATCGATCATATATCCCCATACACCCGTAAGGGCGCAGCAGCGCGGCGCTGCTGCGCCCTTACGCGTCCCTACTACATCCGCTCCGGCGCCCTGATCCCCAGCAGGCCCAGGCCAGCCTTCAGCGCGTGGGCGGTGGCGGCCACCAGCGACAGGCGAGATGCCCGCAGCTCTGGACTCTCGGCCTTGAGCACCTGGCACTGCTCGAAGAAGACGCCGAACTCGCGGGCCGTGGTGTAGCACCAGTCGGCGATCACAAACGGCGCGTAGCGCGACCCGGCCTCGCGCAGGGCCTCGGGCAGCCGGGCCAGGTGCGTGATCAGGCTCGTCTCGGCCGGGTGGGTCAGCCGGGCGGCGTCGGACGGGGCCGAGCCATCCGCCTCGGCCCGCCGCAGGATCGAGCGGCAGCGCGCGTGCGAGTACTGCAGGTAGGTGGCGCTGTTGCCGTCGGTGGCCAGCATGCGGTCCCAGTCCAGCGTGATGTTGCGCTTGGTGTCCTGGTACAGATCGTTGTAGACCACCGCGCCCACGCCGACCGCCTCGGAGACAGCGGTCTTCTCGTCCTCGGGCAGCTCGGGGCTCTTCTTCTCGACCACCGCCCGCGCCCGCGCCACCGCCTCGTCGAGCAGGCTCTCCAGGTAGACCATGTTGCCGCGCCGCGTCGAGAGGGGCTGGCCGCTGGCGTCGAACACCGTGCCGAAGGCCACGTGGACCAGGCCGACATCCGGGGCGTTGCCCATCGCGCGGGTCAGGGCGAAGAGCTGCCGCATATGCAGGGCCTGCGGCTCGCCGATCACATAGACCAGCCGGGACGGGCGGAACTCCTTGAGGCGGAACAGCACCGTGGCCACATCGCGGGTCATATACAGCGTGCCGCCGTCGCTGCGCTGGAGCAGGAAGGTCGGCAGGCTGTCGAGGTTCTCGATCACCACCGCGCCGCCCTCCTCGCGGAAGGCCACGCCCTTCTCCAGGGCCTCGGCGATCACGCCGGGCAGCATGTCCTCGTAGAAGCTCTCGCCGTAGGCGTGGTCGATATGCACGCCCAGGCGGTCGTAGTTGCGCTGCGCGGCCGCCATCGTCAGGTCGACGCACCACTGCCAGAGGGCGCGGGCGCCGGGGTCGCCCTGCTCAAGCCGCAGCGACCAGCTCCGCGCCTCGTCGTCGAGATCGGGGCGCTCCTGCATCTCGCCGCTGTAGCGCTTGTACTGCTCCTCCAGCTCCTCCAGGGCCGTCTCGCCCTCGGTGCCCGGCTTGCCGTAGTGCGCGATCGAGGCCAGCACCACGCCGAACTGCTTGCCCCAGTCGCCCAGGTGATTATCGCCCACCACCGGGTGGCCGAGGGCGCGGAAGATATTCACCAGGCTCTGGCCGATGATCGTGGAGCGGATGTGGCCCACGTGCATGCGCTTGGCGATGTTGGGGGCCGAGTAATCCACCACGATTAGCTTGCCGACGCCGTCGGGCTGTTGGCCGTAGCCGTCGCCGCAGGCCGCGATCTCGGCCAGCACGGCGGCGGCGAGGCGCTGCGGGTGCATGCTGAAGTTCAGAAACGGGCCGGTGGCCTCGACCTTGCCGATCAGCGAGTCTGGGGGAATTGTAATGG
>JBAXES010000642.1:0-2853 GCA_037140315.1 Chloroflexales bacterium | reverse complement strand
TCGATCCCCAGGCGGAACAGACTCAGTACCGATTGCATCGGTCTCCTCTATGGCTACATGGCGCGGTCGCGCCGTGGCCATTCTACCATAGAGCACTGAGGCACTGAGGCACTGAGGCACTGAGGCGCGCGCCCTGCTGTCACAGCACGATCAGCCCCTGGCGTGCGCCGATGCTGACCGCCTCGGTGCGGCTGGCCGCGTTGAGCTTGGTAAAGATCGATGAGACGTGAAATTTCACCGTGTGCTCGCTGATCTGGAGCCGCCCGGCGATCTGCTTGTTCGGCAGGCCCTGGCTGAGCAGGGCCAGCACCTCGAGCTCGCGCCCGGTGAGCGGGTCGCCCTGCGGGTCGGCCTGGCGTGGGACCCCGAGCTGGCCGACCATCGACCGGGGCAGGGCGACCATCCCCTGGGCGGCGGCCTGGGCGGCGGCCCGCAGCTCCTCCCCGCTCGCGTCGGGGTGGGAGATCGCCCACCCGCGCAGGGGCAGGTCGCGCAGCAGGCCGGCCAGGCGGGCGTCGTCGCTGAGCAGCACCAGGGCCGCGCCCTCGTCTGTTGCCAGGGCGCGCGCCGTGGCCTCCGGGTTATCCCCGGCGACCATGATGATGGCCACGTCGGCGGCGGTCGCGATCGGGGCGCCGGCCGCCTCGCCAACGACCTCAATGTCCTGGCCGGCGAGGATCGCGCGCAGCCCCGCCCGCAGAGCCGGCGTCGGCGCGATGATGAAGATGCGGGTCATAGCGGATGATCGCGACTGGCCCAGGCCAGGGCCGCCAGGCCCGCCGCCGCTGTGCCAAAGGCGTCGATGCTCATGATCACCCCCGTTGCCCGACTGTCACCGTCAGATTCACCAGGGCACCGCTGCGGATCACCTGGGCGGGCACCGCCTGGCCGACCCGCTCGCCGCCGAGGAGGACCTGGAGGTCGTCGGTGTCGGCCACGGCGTGCCCGTCGAATGAGACCAGCACATCGCCGGGGAGCAGGCCGCCGGTGGCGGCCGGGCTCGCGGGTTCAACCCGCACCACCAGCAGCCCGCTCGGCTGGCTCACCCCGGCCCGCTGGCCCTCGGGCAGCTCTACGGGCTGGCTGCTGATACCCAGGAAGCCACGCTTGACATAACCTTGGTCAGCTAGAGTCGCAGCCACCCGGCGAGCCAGGGCGGACGGCACCGCCAGGGCCGCGCCGCCGGCCAGGCCGGTGGTGAGCACGCCCACCACACCGCCCTGAGAGTCGGCCAGGGGGCCGCCGGAGAAGCCCGGGTAGGGCGTGGCGTCGGTCTGGATGAACTGCTCAAGCATGGCGCCCTGGCGTGAGCGGAGCGGGCCGCCGATAGCGCTGACAACGCCCATGCTCGCCATCGGCCCGCCGCTGAGCGGTCGCCCAACCGCGAGCACGATCTGGCCGACCCGCGCCGGGGCCTCGGCGAAGGCCGCGGGCGCCAGGCCCAGGCCGGGCACCCGCAGCAGGGCCAGGTCGCTGGCTGGGTCGCGGCCGACGATCTGGGCGGGGAGCTCGCGGCCGTCCGGCGTCTCCACGCTCAGATCATCATCGCGCTCGATCACGTGGTCGGCGGTGAGGATAAGATCGGCGGCGTAGACCAACCCGCTGGCCGGTCGGCGCGGCCGCCCACGCACCTGCACCATCGCTGCGGCGACACGGGCCACCGCGTCGGCCATGTGGGCCGAGATTGCGCCGAGCAGATCGGCTGATCTCAGGGCGTCGCCCATGGGTGCTCCTTGGCTATAGCTCTATCGCTGACCAAAGTATACCCACGGCCACAGCCCGCAGCACCGCCGGGGCGGTTAGCGGCCCACCTGCACCAATGGCCAGGGAAGAGGCGGAATCTGCTTTTGAGGGTCGTCGGCCCTCAGGTGCCGGCGACCGTCGCCTGCGATGCCTCATCCATCTGGCTACAGCTCTCGCAGACACGGAAGGGGATGCCGGTGCCAGACTCGGCGCGGGTATTCTCGCGACTGCCGCAGTAGCGGCACACCGAGAGGTTCTCGATATCTTCCGCGCGCCAGAGCTGCGGGGAGAGGGTGATCTCAATACTGTCGTCGAGGGAGAGGATGCCGATCTTCACGCAGACAGCGGCCGGGAACACATCGGCGACGCGGGCGAAGAGGTTCTGGGGGTAGGAGTAGACCTCATCGCCCACGATGATGTCGCGCATGCGCGGGTGTTGTCGGATCTTCATAGCTACTCAAGGCTGGCGATCAGCCGGCGCAGGTCGGCCTCGTCCAGCGCAAATGGTTTCTCGTCGGCGAACATCAGCTGATCAAGCGCATCGGCGATAGCGTCGCTCCCGTCGGCGTCAACCTCCTCCTCGCCCTGGTCGATGGCGTAGAAGGTGTCGAAGGCCCATGCGGCGAGCGCCGCGTCGCCGATTGTGCCACGGAGCCGCGCATTGATCTTGGCAATAACGTCGTCACGGTTGACCATGATAGCACACTTTTTTTCTGCGTGCGGCCCTCAGGCCAGCGATTCTGCACACTGCTCGGTGAACCCGCAGCCCGCGCAGCGCCCGGGGTCGCTGTGGCTGCGGTCGGCGTCCTCGGCATCCAGCAGCTCGCGCATCTCGGCGAGGATGGCGAGCAGATCTGCGCGCACCCCGGCGCTGTAGGTCAGACGAAAGCTGGCCTCAGCATAGCGCAGGATGCCGTAGGGCGGGGCGTGCCCGCTGGTCTCCTCGATCAGCAGGCAGTAGGCGGCGAGCTGCATCAGGTCCGAGTCGTAGGGCCGCGCGGCGCGCCGGCCGGGCTTCACCTCGACCGGGATCTGCCGTCCGCCGCGCTCGATGATATAGTCGGGCCTGCCGCTGAGGTGATAGCGGCGGGCCACCAGGGTGTGCTCCAC
>JBAXES010000641.1:0-2854 GCA_037140315.1 Chloroflexales bacterium | reverse complement strand
TCGGCCTGCCCATCCAGCTCTGCATCGTCGAGGTGCCCGCCGAGATCGAGGAGCAGGAGGACGGCACCGAGGTCGAGGTCGCCCCGGCCCAGCCGTACGTGCTGATCAACCCGCAGATCGTAAAAACTAGCGGGGAAGAGGTGCTGCGCGACGAGGGCTGCCTGAGCCTGCCCGGCTGGTACGGCCAGGTGCCGCGCCACACCTGGGTGACGGTCGAGTTCCAGGAGCCGAACGGCAAGCTGCGCCGCCTGCGCCGGGCCGACGGCCTGCTCGGCTGGGCCATCCAGCACGAGGTGGACCACCTGCAGGGCGTGCTCTTCACCGAGCGCATCCGCGACCTGAGCACGCTGCGCGACATCACCAAGGAGCCGGACGAGCCGGTCGTGGCGTAACGCTGCCGCGTTGTTGCCTCCGGCGGGGGTTTGGGGGTGGCAGAGCCACCCCCCAAGATTTTTTTTGCTGGTTGTTGGCGGCGAATCCGCCAACAACCAGCAAAAAGTTTATGTCTGGGGCGCAGCCCCAGGGACGTATGCGCCGCATCTGGCCCGACACGCTCATCCTGCTGCTGCTCTGCGCCGCCGCGCCCCTCTGGCTCGCCCTGGCCTATGGCGGCCACCGCAGCGTCGCCTTCGCCGCCGACGCCCTGCCCGCGATGCTGCCCGCAGCGGGCCTCCACGACCTTGAACCCCTGGTGGACCGCCCCGGATTCTTCCGCTGGACCGCCGGCGGCGCCCGGCTGCAGCCGCCGAACCCCGGCGGCCCGCTCTACCTGCGCCTGAGCCTCTCCAGCGGCCTCGACCGCGCCACCCCGATGGTGCTGCGCGCGGACGGCAGCGCGTCGTCCTTCTTCGTCCTGCCCGGCCTGCACACCGATAGTATGCTGCTGCCCGCCCAGCCCGGCGAGCGGGTGCAGATCCGCATCGAGTCGGCCACGCAGCCGATCGGCGGCCGAGATCTCGGCGTGGTCTTCCACACGCTTTCCGTAGCGGGCGATGGCCCGGCGCCGCCCCAGCTGCTCGCGGCCATGCTGCTGGCGACGGCGGGCCTCTACCCGCTGCTGCGGCGGGCGGGGATGATCCGCCCGGCGGCGCTGGCGGGCGGGCTGGCCCTCCAGGCCCTGGCGGCGGCCGGTCAGCACGTCGGCCTGTGGGAGTACGGCGTGTTAGGCCAGATCCTCGCCGCCGGGGGCGCGGCGGCGCTGGGGGCGCTGGTGATCGAGCGGGTCTGGCCGGTGATTACCGTCCGACCGGACGATGAGCCTGGGGCTGCGCCCCAAACCTCGCTTTTTGATTGGCTGTTGCGGCTTCGCCGCAACAGCCAATCAAAAAAGAAATTTGGGGGAGGCGTAGCCTCCCCCAAGCCCCCAGCCGCCCTGGCGGCGATCCTCCTCCTGGCCCTGGCCATGTGCCTGCCCTGGCTGGGCGCGCCCGACCCGGTGGGCGACCTGAAGCTCTCGGCGCGGCGCATGGGCTTTATGTACGAGCGGGGCGGGTTCAGCCAGGCCTTCACCTACGGCGGCGACTACATGCCCCTGCGGCTCTACATCCTGCGCGGGCTCTCGTACCTGGTGGGACCCCTCGGCGGGGCCTTCTACGACCCGGTGCCCGCCGTGACGCGGATGCTGATCAAGGTGCCGAGCATCGTCGCCCTGCTGGCGACCGTGGCCCTGCTCTACTGGTGGGGCCTGCGCCAGGCCGGGCCGCGCCGGGCCGCGCTGGTGGCCGGGCTCTACGCGGTGATCCCGCCGGTGTGGATGAACGCGGCCTGGTGGGGCCAGGTGGATGTGCTGCTGGCCCTGCCGATGGTGGCAGCGGTGGCCCTGCTCGACGCGGGGCGCGGGCGCTGGAGCTGGCTCTGCTGGGCAGCCGGGGTGATGGTGAAGCCCCAGGCGATCATCTTGCTCCCGCTGCTGTATGTGCTCACCCTGCGCCGTCACGGGCCGCGCGGGCTGGTGGAAGGCGTGGCCCTGGCGGCCGGCCTGATCGGCCTGGCCTGCGCGCCCCTCGTGCTGATCGGCCAGGGGCCGGGGCTCTACCAGGCCGCCGCCGGCTCCGTCGGGCGCTTCCCCCAGGTGACGAACCGGGCCTATAACCTGTGGTGGCTGGTGGCTAAGGATAAGCCGATCTCGGATCTGGTGCAGGTTGCCGGGCTGAGCTACCGCAGCATCGGCTTCGCCCTGGTGGCCCTGGCGGCGGGCCTGGCGGGCCTGGCCGCCCTGCGCCGCCCCGACGGCCCCGGGCGCGCCGCCGCCGCCGCCCTGGCCATGGCCTTCTTTGTCTTGCCCACCCAGATCCACGAGCGCTACGCCTTCTTCGCCCTGCCCTTCCTGCTGCTCTGCGCCGCCGCCGACCGCCGCGCATTTCTGCCCTTCGGCCTGCTGGCGCTCACCGCCACGCTTAATATCGTC
Organism: Chloroflexales bacterium; assembly: GCA_037140315.1. Lineage (GTDB taxonomy): Bacteria > Chloroflexota > Chloroflexia > Chloroflexales > Chloroflexaceae > Oscillochloris. Next base: position 447 of record JBAXES010000641.1, on the reverse strand, counting down.
GGCGCCATCGGCGGATTCTTCCCGGATGTCGAGTGGGTGATCGTGCGCTCCAGCTTCCCCACCGCAGTGGCCTGGGCGAATGTGGCCATCCTCGTCGGCCTACTGGCCTTTATGTGGCTGGACAGGGAGAAATGTTGAATGTTGAGTGTTGAATGTTGAATGTGGGTTGAGTATCTACAATGTCGCCAGATGAGTATCAGGGAGACGGGTTGCTTGTGCGTGGGGCGGCGGCCCTGCGCGCCGGCGACCGACCCCGCGCCCGCGAGCTGCTGGCTGCGGCGGTGCGCGCCGACCCGCGCAGCGCGCCGGCCTGGCTCTGGCTGGCCGGCGCCCTCGACGCCCCCGCCCAGCAGCGCGAGTGCCTGGAGCGCGCCCTGGCGCTCGACCCTGGCCAGGAGGCGGCGCGGCGGGGGCTGGAGGCGCTGCGCGTAGGGGCCAGGGGTCAGG
>JBAXES010000640.1:0-2854 GCA_037140315.1 Chloroflexales bacterium | reverse complement strand
GAATAATCGCGTACACGTCCATGCTCCTTAGGGCAGCGGTGCAACAGAAAACGGTGAGGCCGCGCCAACCGTCACGCCAGTGCTGCTACGTCGGATCGTTTTAGACAACAAGAAAAGAGAGCGGTTTAACCGCCCTGAACCTCGCTCATTATAACAAAGTCGGCAGGGGGTGTCAAACGACCGGCATCATGCGCCCTGCGCAATGCGCAGGACATCCTCGCAGGCCCGCAGCATCGTGATCCGCGCCCAGCCAAGCGAGGCGTTCGGGCCAATGGCGATCAGCAGGAGCAGGTGGTCGATGGTGGCCATAATGATGCTCTGATCCTGACCCTCGTGGATCACCAGGTGGCCGGGCTGGCGCTGGCCCAGATTGCGGCTGATCTCGGCCATGGCCAGGGTATTACCCACCGCCAGCGCCGCCACCACCGTAACGTTGATATCGCGCTGGCGGCTCCAGTGGGTCAACACCATCCCGCTGATGTCAGCCAGCACCGCGCAGTAGACATCGGGTTCCATGGCCAGATCTTTGAGCGCCAGACGCATCTGCTCGATCTGGGTTTCCGAGTAGCTCTGCCCGTCACGCCCCGAGTGGCTAGGGGTCAGCCGCATCGCAACCTGCGGATCGCTCAGGGGGACAGTCTGTCGCTTGGCCCGCAGGGCGGAGACACGCTGCCCAAGCGGCCCCGTCGCCGGCAGCAAAGACGACGACACCGACGATGGCGGGCGCACTTCCGGCACGCTGCTCAGGGCCGGCGCCTCGGCAAGGCGGCTGGCGCACTGCGAGGGGCGCGGCATCTGCTTGATCGGATTCAGCAAGGTATCGACGGTCATCCGCAGCCGATCCGGCTCCACCGGCTTCGCAAGCAGAAAGTCGACATTCAGCTCGGCGGCGCGATCCGGGGTCACATCCTCAGGGCTGATCGTAAAGATGATCACCGCCGTGTTTGGGTCGAGCTCATGCACCCGGCGCACGAGGTCGAGCCCATTCATCCCCGGCATCTGAACATCGGTGAAGAGCAGGTCCACCGGCTGGCGCGAGACATACAGCAGCGCAGCCTCGGCCGATGAGACGGCGCTGACCTCATATGGCGAGTCGTCGCTCAGTGTCATCGTGACAATGCGGCGAATATCCGGGTCATCATCAACGACAAGGATGCGCTTCGACATCAGATCAGCCTCCCTGCGGTGCCTCTAGCCGCTTGGGCCAAGGCACAGCGCAGATGTGCGGATGGATGAGTTCTCTCAGTATAACGTAACGAGGGGCGGCGGTGCGTATCAGTCCCCTCACTGTTTCCTCACGAAGGCTCGCCCGACGGCAGACATGGTCGGGCGGCTGACGAGACAGCGATGCCCGGCACGCTATTTTGCACAGCGTGCCGGGCATCGCTCACAGATTGTCGTACTACCGGCGCCGCAGTACAGCTCGCGACTACTTCGCCAGACGGATGTGCAGATCGCGGAGCTGACGCTCGTCCACATCCGAGGGCGCGTTGGTCATCAGATCCACGGCCTGCTGGGTCTTGGGGAAGGCCATCACCTCACGGATGGTGCTCTCGTCGGCCAGCAGCATGACGATCCGGTCGATGCCGGGGGCAATGCCGCCGTGCGGGGGCGCGCCGTACTCAAACGCCTCAAGCATGTGGCCAAACTGAGAGAGGGCCGTCTCCTGGCTGATACCCAGCAGGTTGAAGAGCTGCTGCTGCACATCACGGCGGTGGATCCTGATGCTGCCGCCGCCAACCTCGTAGCCGTTCAGCACGATGTCATAGGCCTTCGCCCGCACCTTGCCGGGGTCGCTGGTCATCAGCGGCAGGTCATCGTCGTGCGGCGCGGTAAACGGGTGGTGGACGGCGTCCCAGCGGCGCTCGTCGGGGTTCCACTCGAGCAGCGGGAAGTCGAGCACCCAGCCGAAGCAGAGCAGGTTCGGGTCGGCCAGCTTAAGGCGCTCGGCGATCTCGCGGCGCAGCTTGTCAAGCGTAGCGGCGACCACGCCGGGCCGGTCGGCCACGATCAGCAGGAGGTCGCCGGGCTGGCCGCCGAGGCGCGCGATGATCGCCTGTAGCTCGCCCTCACCGAGGAGCTTGGCGAACGAGGATCGCACATCGCCGCCATCGGCGGGGATGGCGACCCAGGCCAGGCCCTTCGCGCCGCCGCCGCGGGCGATGTCGGTCAGCTCATCGATCTGCTTGCGCGAGTAGCCGCCACAGCCGGGGGCGCGCAGGCCCTTCACCTGGCCGCCGCTCTCCAGGGCGCCCTTGAACACGTTGAAGGGCGTGTTCGCCAGCAGGTCGCCCAGGCCCACCAGCTCCAGGTCGTAGCGCAGGTCGGGCTTATCGCTGCCGTAGCGCTCGATCGCCTCGGCGTAGGCAAGGCGGCGGAAGGGGGTAGAGATGCGCTTATGCGGCACCACAGCGGCGCAGAGCTCGGTAAAGAGCCGCTCGATCAGCTGGATCACGTCCTCCTGATCAACAAAGCTCATCTCCATATCAAGCTGGGTGAACTCAGGCTGACGGTCGGCGCGCAGGTCCTCGTCGCGGAAGCAGCGGGCAACCTGAAAGTACTTATCGTAGCCGGCCACCATCAGCAGCTGCTTGAGCTGCTGAGGGCTCTGGGGCAGGGCGTAGAACTCACCGGGGTGGACGCGCGAGGGCACCAGATAGTCGCGGGCGCCCTCAGGGGTGGACTTGATCAGGATAGGCGTCTCGATCTCCAGAAAGCCCTGGGCGTCGAGGAAGTCGCGCATGAACTTGATCACCCGGTGGCGCAGGATCATATTGCGCTGCATGCGCTCACGCCGCAGGTCGAGGTAGCGGTACTTCAGGCGCAGCGACTCCTCCTCGCCGCCCTCCTTGGC
>JBAXES010000639.1:0-2855 GCA_037140315.1 Chloroflexales bacterium | reverse complement strand
AGACGGTGCTGGCCAATGAGGAGGTGCTGCCCGACGGCACCGCCTGGCGCTCGGGCGCGCTGGTCGAGCGGAAGACGCTGAAGCAGTGGTTCTTCCGCATCTCGGCCTACTCCGACCGGCTGGACCGCGACCTCGACACGGTCGACTGGCCGGGCCGGATCGTGACCATGCAGCGCAACTGGATCGGCCGCTCCCAGGGCGCTGAGGTGATCTTCCGCACCGAGGATGGCCAGCCGATCATTGTCTACACCACCCGGCCCGACACGCTGTGGGGGGCCACCTTTATGGTGCTGTCGCCCGAGCACCCCCTGGCGGCGAGCGTCACCAGCGATAGCCAGCGCGCCGCCGTGGAGGCCTACGCGGCCCAGGCCAAGGCGAAGGGCACTGTCGTGGTGGCCGTGGAGGATAAGGAGAAGACCGGCGTCTTCACCGGCGGCTACGCGATCAACCCGGTGAACGGCGCGCGCATCCCGATCTGGGTGGCCGACTATGTGCTGATGGGCTACGGCACCGGCGCGATCATGGCCGTGCCCGCCCACGATGAGCGCGACTTCGCCTTCGCCCTGAAGTTCGGCCTGCCGATCATCCCGGTGATCGCCCGCAGCGACGACGCGGCCCGCTCGCTGCTGCACCCCGGCAGCTACCGCCCCGCCCTGCCCGAGGCCCTGCGTGCGGCCGGCTACGCCTTTCGCGACGAGGGCGGCGCCCTGACTGTCGATCTGACCGGCGCCCAGGCCCGCGCCTATGCCGATCTGGTGCGCCCATACCTGATCGAGGGCTGGACGGAGGTGGTCGGCTCGGGCTGGCTGGCGGTCTTCCCCGACGCGGTCATCCCCTTCGACTCGGTGGCCGCCGACGAGCAGATCAGCGACCGCATTCGCACTGAGCTGCGCATCGACGCCCTGCCCAGCTTCATGGCCTATCTGGCCACCGTGCCGGCCTACCAGGATCTGATCTACCACAGCGAGTATAGCTCGCCGATCAACTCCGGGCCGATCAATGGCCTGCCCGGCGAGGAGGCGATCAGCAGGACTATCGCCTACCTGGAGCAGCAGGGCCAGGGCCAGGGCCGCCTGAACTATAAGATGCGCGACTGGCTGATCAGTCGGCAGCGCTACTGGGGCACGCCTATCCCGATCATTCACACCGAGGATGGCCTGGAGATCCCCGTGCCCGATGATCAGCTGCCGCTGACCCTGCCCGGCGTCGAGAGCTATGAGCCCACGGCTACTGGCGAGTCGCCGCTGGCGCTGATCGAGGACTGGGTGCAGGTGACGCTGCCCGATGGCCGCACCGGTCGCCGTGAGACCGATACGATGGGCACCTTCGCATGCTCGTCGTGGTACTACATGCGCTTTACCGACCCGCAGAACCCCGACCAGATAGCAAAGCCGCAGGAGCTGGACTACTGGCTGCCCGTCGACATGTACGTCGGCGGGGCTGAGCACGCGGTGATGCACCTGCTGTACTCGCGCTTCTGGACGAAGGCCCTGTACGACCTGGGCGTCGTCCCCTTCTTCGAGCCTTTCAAGCGCCTGCGCAACCAGGGCCTGATCCTGGCCCCCGCCCGCGAGGTGGACGGCCAGATCGTGATCGAGAAGATGTCGAAGTCGAAGGGCAATGTGATCACCCCCGACGAGGTGGTGTCCAAGCACGGGGCTGACGCCCTGCGCGGCTACGAGTGCTTCATCTCCGACTTTGAGGCGGCGGTGCCCTGGAATACCGACGGTGTGCCCGGCGTGCGCCGCTGGCTGGACCGGGTCTGGCGGATTGTGCTGAGCCCCGGCGATGATGTCAGCCAGCCCGGCGAGTTTAGCGAGCGCCAGCTGCGCCGCATCACCCACCAGACGATCATGCGCGTCGAGCGCAACATCGCCGAGTTTAAGTTCAATACCATCATCTCTGCCCTGATGGAGTTCACCAACGCCATGTACAAGGCCCGCGACGCCGGCCTGGCCGGCACGCCCGCGTGGGCCGAGGCGACTGAGGCCCTGCTGCTGCTGATCGCACCGGTGGCCCCGCATATCGCTGAGGAGCTGTGGTCGCGTAGCGACCGTGGCTATAGCATCCACCAGCAGGCCTGGCCTGTGTCCGACCCGGCCCTGGCCGCCGAGGATGAGATCGAGGTGGTGCTCCAGGTTAATGGCAAGGTGCGCGATAAGCTGACGGTGCCGGTGGGCGCCAGCGAGGATCAGCTGCGCGCCATGGCGATGGAGAGCGACCGGGTGCGCGGCCATATCGGCGCTAAGGCCATCCGCAAGGTGATTGTGGTGCCTGGCAAGCTGGTGAATGTTGTTGTCGGCTAACGCTACAGACCAATAGGGGCAGGCATACGTAGAGGCGCCCCAGCGGGGCGTCTCTACGTATGCCTGGAATGACTATGCCAATCTTTCAGAGCCGGATCGTGCGCGCCTATATCATCATTGCGATGGGTGCCATCCTGTTTATGTTGCGCCGCTACGCCCTGCCCACGTTCTTTGATACCGAGGGGCTGCCCTTTGATATTGCCGGCCCCTCGGCGCTGAACTCCTGCTACGATGCCTTCGCCCTGAACACCTGTGCCGACGGCGGTGTCGTGCTCTTCACGGTGCTTGGCGTGATCATCACGGTGGGCTGGGGCAGCATCGGTATGACGATTTTCGCGATCATTTTGGCCATCCCGCCCCTGGTGCTCTACTTCGCCCTCAGCCCGATCTGGGCGCCACTGATCAGCCTGATGCTCATCCCGGTGGCCCTTGAGCTTGGCCTGCGCTTCCTCTTTCCAATGCCAAAAGACCCCGCGCGCTAGACAAGGTTTCAGTGTACGTTACCGTTCAGGCAATTGCACTGCATCAGGATGCGGTATTTCTGTTCCC
>JBAXES010000638.1:0-2858 GCA_037140315.1 Chloroflexales bacterium | reverse complement strand
GAGGGTCAGGCCCGCGTACTCGATGGCGAAGACCCGCCCGCGCAGCTGCGCGGGCAGGCGCATCTGGAGCAGGGCGGTGCTGAAGACCCACTGGATGCTGCCGCCGACGTGGGCGATCATCACGGCGAGCATGGCCAGGGCCAGGCCGGGGGAGAAGCTGAAGCCGACATAGCCGACCGCCGAGAAGAGGAACGAGATGCCGACGGCGCGGCGCATAAACTGCTGGCCGTCGCCGAAGAGCCGCTGGGCCAGGATCGGCCCGATCCCCGCGCCCGCCCCGCGGGCCGCGTAGAGCAGGCCGATGCTCAGGGCGCCGTCGCGGCCCAGGGGGAACAGCCCGCGCCCGAACAGGGTGAGCAGCAGCAGCACCCCGCCGCCCATGCTCCACAGCGTCTTTGAGAAGGTCAGCCAGGCCACCTCGCGGTGCGTGAAGATATAGCGCAGCCCCTCGGCGAGCTCGTGCAGCGCCTGTGAGATCGGCGCGGGCTGCGCCTCCGGCCCCCGGCCCGCCGCCTCCCGGTCGCCGCGCACCCGCACGGTGACGATCAGCGCGGCCGACATGAGGTACGAGACGGCGTCGATCAGGAAGGAGGCCTGCACGCCCAGGGTGCCCACCACCAGGCCGCCCAGGGCCGCGCCCAGGGCCAGCATGGCCGACCAGGTGGCCCCGCTGATCGCGTTGGCCGCCACCAGCTCGCCCGGCACGCACAGGTCGGGCGTGATCGCCGAGCGGGCCGGCTCGAAGAACGATGTCAGCACCACCTTCAGGCCCACCACAGTGTAGGCCAGCCAGATGTCGCCCGGGCCGCGCACCAGGAGCAGCAGCAGCACCAGCAGGGCCCGGCCGAGGTCGCTGAAGATCAGCACCATGCGCCGGGGCATGCGGTCGACGACGATGCCGGCGAAGGGGCCGACCAGGGCACCGGGGAGGAACTGGGCCACCAGGAGCAGGCCCACCGCCTGGCCGGAGCCGGTCAGGCTCAGCAGCAGGGTGAAGAGGGCGATGCTATCGAGCCAGTCGCCGAGCTGGCTGACGACCTGGCCGTACCAGAGCCGGCGGAAGGGCTGGTTGCGGCGCAGCAGGGCGACGTAGCCCACAGACGTGGTGGTCATCGTATCTCGCACATACTTGGAAACTTGGAAGGGTGCAGCAGCGCGGCGCCGCTGCGCCCTTCGGCTGCATCCACAGGATCGGCGGGCGGTGGCCGGCTAGTCCCGGTCGCGCGACTTCATCGCCCGCTCGATATCGCGCTGGGAGTCGCGCTTGGCGATATCCTCGCGCTTATCGTAGTTCTTCTTGCCGCGGGCCACGCCCAGCTCCAGCTTGGCCCGCCGGCCCTTGAAGTAGACCTTCAGGGGCACGATAGTCAGGCCCTTCTGGCGGATCAGGCCGTCGAGGCGGTTGATCTCGCGGCGGTGCATCAGCAGCTTGCGCGGGCGGGTCGGCTCGTGGTTAAAGTAGGTGCCCGACTGCTCGTAGGGCGAGATATGGCTATCGTAGAGGTAGAGCTCCTCATTGAAGATGCGGGCGTAGCTGCCGCGCAGGTTGATCCGGCCGGCCCGCACCGACTTGATCTCGCTGCCGGTGAGCACGATCCCGGCCTCGTAGGTCTCCTCGATGTCGTAGTCGTGGCGGGCCTTGCGGTTATCGGCGACGGTGCCGGGGTTCTGGTCTTTTCCGCTCATGGCTGGGCTCATTATATAGAAATGGAGGGCGGTGCCCTCCATATCAGTGCGCTGCGCATATTATAGCACGCCGCTCTGTGACGGCATCGGCCCGATGAAGGAAATGATACCCGCAAAGCTTGTAAAAGCCGCACCGCTCTGGCATAATACTCCTCATTCATTCATAGTACGGTCTGGCGTAAGATCTCTGTCCGCCCCCCACACGGGCGTATAGCAGCGGCACCCATCGGCGTGCGCCGCCGCGGCCGTGTGATCGCACTTATGTGTGAAAGGAACGTGCAGATGTTAGGAAGAAACCGGACGCTCACCCTCGCGCTGATTGCCATGATCCTGGCCGCCATGTCCAGCAGCGCCCTGGCCCAGCCCCCGGCGCAAGGCCGCAGGGGCGAGGCCATCCGCCTGCGGGCGGGAACCTTTACCCCCAGTGCCGGCGAGCGGGCCGCCATCCCCGCCCGGCTCACCCGCGCCCCAGACGCCAGCGGCAAGGCCGACTACTACCTTGTCCAGTTCACTGGCCCGGTGCTCGAGGCCTGGAAGGACTCGCTCGGCGCGCTGGGCGTGACCGTGCTCGACTATGTGCCGGAGAACGCCTTTAAGGTGCGCATGACCGCCCAGCAGGCGGCGAGGGTGGGGGCCCTAGGCAGCGTGGCCTGGGTCGGCAGCTTCCAGCCGGCCTACGCCCTCAGCCCCGACCTCGCCCCCGCCGGCCAGCAGCTCGTGCGGGTGACGGTTGAGCTCGGCGGCGACCGCCAGGCGATCAGCGCCCTCGCCGCCCAGCTCGGCGCCCTGGTTGCCGATGGCCCCGACGGCGACCTGCTGGTGGCGGGCGACCGCGCCCAGATCGACCAGCTGGCCGCCCAGGGCCGCGATGTGGCATGGGTCGCGCCCTACACGCTATACGAGAAGCATAACGAGATCGGCGGCGGGACGATCATCCAGGGCGGGATCGCCAACTCGCGCACCTACGACGGGTCGAGCCAGACCGCCGCAGTGGCCGACACTGGGCTGGGCGGCGGCACGGCCACGACGGCCCACCGCGATATCCCGTCCACCCGGATCACGGCCATCCAGAACTTCCCCGGCGTCACCGACAGCTGCTTCCAGACGATCACCAACGACGGCGCGGCGGATGTGGACAGATATGCCTTCCGCAGCAACATGACCCCGTTCAG
>JBAXES010000637.1:0-2858 GCA_037140315.1 Chloroflexales bacterium | reverse complement strand
GCCTACTTCGCCTTCACCTTCCAGGCCGGCAAGCGCGGCGTCTTCATGATGAGCGTGGCATTCTTCCTGGGCCTGGCTACCACCATCACCCTGCTGGGGGCCAGCGCCACCGCCCTGAGCGCGCTGGTCTTCGACAACCGCGCCGCCCTAACCTTCTGGGGCGGGGTGGTGATCATCGCCTTCGGGCTGATGGGGATGCTCGGCAAGGGCTTCGCCGGCCCGCAGATCCAGGAGCGCCCGGCGGCAACGATCTTCGGCTCCTACCTTTACGGGGCCACCTTCGCCCTAGGCTGGACGGCCTGCGTCGGGCCGATCCTGGGGGCCCTGCTGACCCTGCTGGCCACTACGAGCGGCGTCGCCATCCTCCAGGGCGCGGTGCTCGCCTTCATCTACTCGCTCGGCCTGGGCACGCCGCTGATCCTGCTCTCGACCTTCTTCACCCGCCTCGGCAACGGCTCCTCGTTCTGGAAGGTGATCCGCGGGAAGGGCTTTGAGGTCAGCATCCTCGGACGCACGCTCTACCTGCACAGCACCAGCCTGATCAGCGGCCTGCTGATGGTGCTTATGGGCGTGCTACTGGCCAGCGGCCAGCTCGAGCGGATCTCGCAGGTGACGAGCAACAGCGGCATCGCCCAGTGGTGGGTGCAGCTGGAGAGTAGCGTCAGCCGTCTGTTTGGTCTCCAGTGAGCGCCGACCTCATCCGCGCCGCCGGCGGGGTCGTCTTCTGCTACGGCCCCGACGGCGGCCCGCTGATCCTGCTGATCTGCGATAAGTACGGCGTCTGGACGCTGCCCAAGGGCCACCTGGAGGCCGGCGAGGACGATGCCGACGCCGCAGTGCGCGAGATCGCCGAGGAGACCGGCATCGACTGCACGCTGGGCGACCTGCTGCACCGCATGGTCTACCCGGTGTTCAAGCGCGGCGCGTGGCGCGATAAGCAGGTCGCCTACTTCCTGGCCCGCGCCGAGCACCTGCCGCCCACCCCGCGCCTCGAAGAGGGCATCACCGACGCCTGCTGGCTGCCGCCGGGCGAGGCGATCTCCCGGCTCAGCTACGCCCAGGTGCGCGATGTGGTGCGCCGCGCCGTCGCCCGCATCCCGCCGGTGCGGTAGGGGCGCATCGCGATGCGCCCCTACTCCTCCCTGTCAATCCTCGGCAGGACGATCCCCTCCTGGCCCTGGTACTTGCCCTTCTTGTCGGCGTATGACGTCTCGCAGGGCTCGTCGCCCTCGAAGAAGAGCACCTGGCCGATCCCCTCGTTCGCGTAGATCCGCGCCGGCAGCGGCGTCGTGTTGCTGATCTCGATCGTGACGTAGCCAGCCCATTCTGGCTCAAGCGGGGTTAGATTCAGGATCACACCGCAACGTGCGTACGTCGATTTGCCAATAATCAGACATGAAACATTGCGCGGTATGCGAAACCGTTCAACGGATCGGGCTAGGGCGAAGGAGTTCGGCGGAATATCAATATGATCGACCTTCATATCAACAAAGGATCGTGGATCGATGTGCTTTGGGTCAACAATTACATTCCAGACGTTCGTAAAGACTTTGAATTCGTCGGCTACACGTAAGTCATAGCCATACGATGTGAGCCCATAGGAGATCACCCCCTCGCGCACCTGGGTATCCACAAACGGCTCGATCATGCCGTGTTCCAGCGCCATCTTGCGAATCCAGCGGTCGGCCTTGATACCCATACCTCACTCCTCTGCCATACGCTATACGCACAAATATACTACACGAAATCAGGTCTGTCAAGCACTCAGAGCTCCAGCGGCCAATCCTGGCGGTACACCTCGGGCCGGCCGAGGGCCAGAGCCAGCTCGGCCTTCTGCAGCTCCTGGCCCAGGTAGATCGCGTGACTGATCTCGCCCAGGTAGGGGCCGAGCAGCAGGCCCAGCTCGCGGGCGCTCTCGCCCCGGAAGGTCTGCAGGTGCTCGCCGGCGGGGGTGTAGTGACGCACCAGGATCGCGGGCGGCTCCAGGCTGATCACGAAGGATCCGCGCGCGTCGCGGGCCAGGCGCGGGTCGGCGGCGCGGTAGTGCTGGGCCAGCAGCTCCCCGGCGCGCTCCCAGTCGTGGGCGTAGATGTGGGCCGAGTGCGAGAGGATGGCCAGGTCGCCCAGGGGCGCGCCGCCCAGGCCCTCGGCGATGAGGCCCTGGAGCGCGCGCAGCCCATAGGCGTTGGCGGCCCAGGCCCGGAAGATGTCGTGCGAGCGGAAGTAGGCGGTCAGGTGCAGCCGGGGCGCGGCGTCGCCGGGGCTGGCGCGCAGGCGGGCCTGCACCAAGTTCAGGCAGGGCGGACTGGGGCTGCCAATGTCCGTCTCCGGGTTCCAGAGGGCCGCCACGGCCCGGCGGCTCTCGCCGCTGGCCCGCAGGTCGGCGATGATCGCGGCGACCTGGTCGATCGCCCCGCCGAAGCTGCGCAGCCGCGCGCCGTAGGTGTAGCTCACGCCGACCGGCTGCGCGCCGGTCAGGAACTGCCCGAGGTAGCCGCTGAACCCGCCGTCGGGCAGCCGCACGCCCATGCTCTCACGGGTGAAGGGCATCCAGTCGGCGTGTGAGCCGGCCGCCGGGTCGGCCGGCTCGTCGCCCACCACCGTCAGCACGTCCAGGATCTCGCGCTGGTCGGAGCTGTGCTGGGTGGCCCCGCGCACGCCGAAGCTCAGCACGTGCCAGATCAGCTTGAGGTAGGCGCTGCGCACCGTATTCGCCCGCAGCAGCAGGCCGCTATCGGCGGCGGGCAGAGCGGCGGACGTAGGCTCGCTGTAGAGGAAGGTCAGCGGCGCGGCGGCGAAGGGCTCGGCCGGGCGGCGCAGCTCGCGCAGCAGGGCGGCGATCGCCTCCGGGCGCCCGG
>JBAXES010000636.1:0-2859 GCA_037140315.1 Chloroflexales bacterium | reverse complement strand
GATCACGGCGGCGAGCCAGCAGCTCGGCGCGATCGACCCGGCCCGCCTGCCGCTCACCCCCAGCGTCTACTTCACCGAGACGGGGCACCACCTGAGCAACCGCAGCGGCTTCCTGAACTTCTGGCGGGCCAACGGGCAGAAGCTGCTCTTCGGCTACCCGATCAGCGAGGAGCTGGTGGAGCGCGGGCGCATCGTCCAGTACTTCGAGCGCGCCCGCTTCGAGTTCCACCCCGAGCTCCTCGGCAAGGACGGCCAGGTGCAGCTCGGCCTGATCGGCACCGAGCTGGCCGCCCGCAGCCTCGCGCTCAGCGCCCTCGCCGGCGTGGCCGACCCGCAGAGCGGGGCGCGCTACTTCCCGGAGACGAGCCACAGCCTGGGCAGCTCGATCCGCAGCTTCTGGGAGCGCCACGGCGGCATCGGCGTCTTCGGCTTCCCGATCAGCGAGGAGCTGACGGAGGACGGGCGCACCGTCCAGTACTTCGAGCGCGCCCGCCTGGAGTGGTGGCCCGAGGATATGGACTCCTTCTTCCGCGACCAGGAGGCCATGCGCGGATTCAGCCTCCACACGCTCTACGAGGTGCGGGCGAGCGATGTGGGCCGCCGCCTCGCCACCGCCCGCGGGCTGAACATCGCGCCCACGGCCCAGCTCCCCGGCACCGCCACCTGGAGTCCGGCGATCTGGCAGCGCCATATCGACGTGGACCTCTCGGCCCAGCAGCTGGTGGCCTACGAGGGCGACCTGGCCGTCTGGCGCGCGCCGGTGGCCACTGGGCGCGACGGGTTCGACACGCCGACCGGCGACTTCGCGATCTACTACCGCGTGCCCATGCAGGATATGACCGGCAGCCTCGGCGGGGAGAGCTGGTTTGTGCCGCACATCCCCTGGGTGCAGTATATCGTGGGCGGAGTGGCCTTCCACGGCACCTACTGGCACAACGCCCACGGCACGGGGGTGCGCATGTCGCACGGCTGCGTGAACCTGCGCATCGACGATGCGGAGTGGCTCTACGAGTGGGCCGATATCGGCACCACGGTGACGATCCACTACTAGCCAGAGGGGGGCACTGTGGAGAGGGACAAGCCCTCTCCACGCCTCTCCCGACTCACTACCGAAACCAGCCGATCACGGTAGTGACGATCAAGGCCAGGGAGAGCAGGCTGACGGTGATCGCGATCCCGTAGGCCAGCGCGTTGTAGCCCCGGCGGTTGACATAGCCGCCCATCAGCTCGTGGTCGTTCACCAGGCGCAGGATAGCGAAGAGTTCGATCGGCAGCAGCAGGCCGTTGAGCACGTACACGCCCACCAGCACCTGGATGAGCGGCAGGCCCGGGATGAGGGCCAGGATCGCCCCCACCGCCGTGAGCCCGGTGAACAGCCCCAGGAAGATCGGGGCCTCCTGCCAGGTGCGCGAGACGCCGCGCTCAAAGCCGAAGGCCTCGCTCATCACATAGGTGGTGGCCAGGGGCAGCACGCCGGCCGCCAGCAGCGAGGCCCCCAGCAGCCCCAGCCCGAAGAGCCAGCCGGCGTACTGCCCCGCGATCGGCTCAAGGGCCATGGCCGCGTCGGACGCCGTGTCGATGTGGATGCCCTTAGGGTACAGGGTGGCCGCCGTGGCGATCATGATGAAGGCGGCGACAAACCCGGCGAAGATCGTCCCCACGGTCACGTCGAAACGGATGTAGCTGAACTCCTCGGCCGTCCCGCCCTTCTCCACCACCGACGACTGCACATAGAGCTGCATATAGGGCGAGATCGTCGTGCCGATGATCGCGATCACCAGCTGGAGGTAGCTGGCGTCCCAGGTGATGTGCGGCATCGCGGCGCGCTGGAGCACCTCGCCCCAGTCGGGCTTGGCCAGCACCGCCGCGCCGATGTAGGCGAAGAAGGCCAGCGAGAGGGCCAGGAAGACCCGCTCGACGTTCCGGTAGGAGCCGCGGGTGATCAGCAGCCACACGATGACCGCCGCCAGGGGCACGGCGGCCCAGCGGCTCAGGCCGAACAGCTCGCCCGCCGCCGCGATGCCCACAAACTCCGAGACGATGATCCCGAGGTTGGCGATGAACAGCGTGGCCAGAATCAGCGCGGTGACACGCAGCGGGAAGGTCTCGCGCACCAGATCCGAGAAGCCCTTGCCGGTCACGGCACCGAGGCGGGCGCTCATCTCCTGGACGACGCCCACAAAGATGGTGACGATCACCATAACCCAGAGCATATTGTAGCCGTAGTCGGCGCCGGCCGATGCGTAGGTGGCGATCCCGCCAGCATCGTTGCCGGCGCTTGCCGCCAGCAGGCCCGGCCCGAGGGCCATCAGGTAGGGCAGCGCCTGCCGCCAGCGGCTGCGCGCACGCCTCTCGGCCCCCGGCGGCCGCGGGGACTCAGCGACAGCGGGGGAGATCTGGTCTTGGATCTTCATCGGGGGTCTCCTCTCGCTAGCTGAAGATGCGGGCGCCGCGGCGCTGCCAGATCTCGGGCAGCAGCACCGCCAGCGCATCGTCCACTGTCACAACCCCGATGAACCGCTCCTCGGCGTCGATCACCGGGATGGCCAGGAGGTTATACTCGGCCAGCAGGCGGGCCGCGTCCTCGGCGCGGTCGTCCGGCTGAACGCTGGGGATATCCGCCTCCATCAGCTCCTCGAGCAGCATGGCCGGCTCGCCGGTGATCAGCTGGCGCAGGCGGACGATGCCGCAGAGCTGCGGCGGTTCGCCGCGCACCACATACACGGCGAGCAGGGGGTCGGGCAGCTCCTCCAGGGCCCGGATCGCCGCCATCGCCGCGGCGACGCTGGTCTCGGCCGACATCTGCACGATATCGGTGGTCATGATCCGGCCGGCGCTGTCCTCATCGTAGGCGAGGAG
>JBAXES010000635.1:0-2860 GCA_037140315.1 Chloroflexales bacterium | reverse complement strand
TCTCGCGGGCGATGGCGCGCAGCGTCTTCACCGACACGCCGAGGACGCGCGCGCCGCGGATGCCGAAGCGGGCCATCCCGGCGGCATCCTCCGGGCTCGCCAGCGCCTCAAGGCGGGCGATGATCAGCATGGCATCAGGCGATCCTGCGGACATACTGCTCCTGAATGTGGACGGCAAGCCAGATCGCCGCCAGTGTAGCACAGCCGCCGGGCAGGCGGATCGGGTATGATAGGCATCGCGCGGGTTGGGCGTGCGGTTGGGGTGTGGCACAAGGGGCTGACGATGACGACGAAGATTGATGCCTACCGCGCTGAGCTACGCCAGCTACCCGACTGGGAGCCCTACCTGCGCCAGGAGTCGCGCCTGCCCGGGCCGCGCTCGAACCTTGAGCTGGCCCAGGCCGTCGCCGAGGAGGGCGACCCGGCGTGCTTCGAGCGGCTGCTCCGCTACGACGCCGTGCGGGCGCCGACCAATACGCCCGACGAGTTCCTGGCCGTCTGCGGGGTGCTCGGCCTGGGCCGGCTCCTCGCCGAGGGCCAGCGCGATCTGCTGCCACGCCTGCGCGACCTGGCGCGTGACCCGCGCTGGCGCACGCGCCAGGGCGTGGCCATGGCGCTCCAGCGGCTCGGCGACGTAGATATGGCCGCGCTGATCGACGCGATGGAGTCCTGGGCGACCGACACCCCGCTGGTGCAGCGCGCCGCCGCCGCAGCCCTGTGCGAGCCGCGCCTGCTACGCGACCCGGCCCACGCCGCGCGGGTGCTGGCGGTGCTCGACACGATCACCGCGTCGATCATGCAGCAGCGCGACCGGCGCGGCGCGGCGTTTGTGGCGCTGCGCAAGGGGCTGGGCGCAAGAAAAGCTGAAATATGAAAGCTGAAATATGAAAGCTCCCCGCTGGCAATGCAAGGCTTTTCAGCTTTCAGTTTTCAGCTTTCAGCTTTCCCCCCGCTGGATCATGCGCGAGAACCTGACGAAGGCGCGCCTGGCCCGGGTGGACGCGGCCTGGGTGCAGCGCTGGCAGCAGCAGCTCCGCTGAGATCGAGCCGGGCTCCCGATCAGTGCATATCCGCGCGTACTTGGCATCACCCCATCGGGCTGCACAGCTCGATAATAACCCCGTTCAGGTCGCGCACATAGCCGACGACCTGGCCCCACGGCTTCTGCGCCGGCGCCTGGAGCGCGATCGCCCCGGCGGCGACGGCGCGGGCGTAGGCGCCCGGGACATCCTCGGTGACCAGACCCAGCTCGACGCCGACCGGCGGCTGGTCGGGCTGGATGGGTGCGTAGCCGCCTGGGAAGAGGCTGCCGGCGAGGTCGTGCCTGCTGAAGGCAAGGGTCGTGCTGCCGGTCTCCAGCTCGCCGTACTGCCCGCCCTCGTGGAGGAAGCGGCGAGACAGGCCGAAGGCGCGTTCGTAGAAATCGAGCGTCGCCGCAACGTCGGCGACGTAGATGATCGTGTAGCCGTAGCGCATCACATCCCCCCTTCATGAGCGCCCAATGCCAGCGCCCGCTCGCCCCTCCCCTTCCAGCAGCCTGGCCATGCGATGGCCGCAGATGGTACATATGCCCGTGAGCACGAGATCATCGACAATGATGGCGCCCCCGATCAGATCCATCCGTTGGGCCTGGCCGCATTGGGTACACCACCCATGCGTGAGCACCAGGTGCTGCGTGTCGGCGGAGAGTTGCTCCCAGCGGCGGTGTGCTTCGGGGCTCCAACTGCTCGTCGCCAGATCCTCGCCACCCTGGCCACTGGTCTTCGTCGGGCTGATAGGCCCTTTCCTACGCGCCATCGGGTGACATCCTTGACCGTGTAGTACACCATCACCAGTATACGCGATGTCCCCACGAGTGTAAACTACAGTAAGATACCGCTGGCGAACCCTTGCTGGGAGCTACGCTCACGCAGCAACCGGTGCCAATTTGGCAAACGCCGAGCGTCGCGTCTGGGCATGTGGGGTGTCCGCTAACCAGGCTGCCAGCCGCATGAAATTGAGCGCTGTCGCGATCAACAGGTGGAGCAGCCGGGTTTTGGCCAGGCCGATGTACCGCGAGCGGCGCAGATCGCTCGTGCGGGTGCCCTGGGAGATGGTGCCCTCGACACCGGCTCGACCCCGATACAGCGAAAGGATGCCACGCCTTGTAGTATACCCTGTCGGGAGCTGTATTGCCTGATCACGCAAGCTGCGCCAGAGCCGAATTCCTTGAGCCATTATAGTTTATCACCGTGGTTCAAAAGCACTACGGCGCCAAGGCTGCCGAACCGTTCAAGAAGTTCTTGAAGGCGGGTTAGGGCAGCGAACCGGATGTCACTATCGCTGAGATACCTTCCGTCATGTCAGCAGCCATGCAGGACGTATCATTAAAGCTATTTCCACTCTCAGCTACGTTTCAGCATGGCCGTATTGATCACGGAAGATAAAGAGGGAACATGGCTCTGTGGCACGTCGCGCCTGATGGGCCTACACTGCACAGGTAAGGATGTCTCCCATGCGCTCTCTAATCATGCTCCTGATCCTCACAGTCCTGCTGACCGCCGCGCCTCCAGTGACTGCTCAAACCGACCAGCGCTGCTTCCCTGAGACGGGCTTCTGCATTGCTGGCCCGATCCGTGCCTATTGGGAGCGTAACGGCGGCCTGCCGGTCTTCGGCTACCCGATTGGCCCCCAGCAGAACGAGACCGTCGAGGGGACCTGGAGCGGGCCGACCCAATGGTTCGAGCGCGACCGCCTGGAGGATCACAGCAACGAGGGGCTGGATGTGCTCGCCGGACGCCTCGGCGCGCGCTACCTGGAGCTGACGGGCCGCCCCTGGGTCCAGGGCAGCGACCTGCCCCCCGCGAGCCACGATAGCCCC
>JBAXES010000634.1:0-2868 GCA_037140315.1 Chloroflexales bacterium | reverse complement strand
CGGGCTGCGCGGGTCGCCTGGGTTACTCCATGGTTTGGAGTGCAGCCACAGGTGCAGCGCCCCGTCGCGCAGGGCGCTAGCTGGCACGTACAGCCTATAGTGCGCGGGCGTGGGCCGCAGCGGGATCACAATCGAGCCGGCCCCGGCGTCAATTGTCATGGTCACCGGGGCGCTCTGGGGCTGCCAGATGCCCTGGTGCGAGACGATCGCCAGATCGACCGTCAGCGGGCGCTGGCCGACTCCCGGCACGCTGATCTGGGCGGACTCGGGCGACCAGCGCCATGTGTTGTCCTGGGAGGCCGACTCGGGGGGGTAGAAGCCCTGCATAAAGGGCAGGTCGCTCACGCTGCCCCACTCGACCCCCGCCTGGAAGCGGTAGTGAAAAGGCTGCTGTGTCGCCAGCGCCAGCAGCGCCGCGCTCCCGAAGACGATCAGGAGCATGCGCCAGTCGGTGCCGACGACGATCATGCGTACCAGGCTGGCGGTGCGGGGCGCGCTGGCCGGTCGCCGTCTATTACTGATAAGACCCATGGGAATTCTGCCTCGGCCGCGGGCCGAACACCGGAGCCAATCCTGGGATCGGTGCCATTTGCGTAGTCGGCAACACTCTATCACGCTGGCCTATGCCAGATCAAGCCCAGTTTGCTTGTTTCATCTTTTTTAGAGGGTGGTTGGCCCTAAAAAATGACATCGTACTACCTAAATGTGCCAGCTTTGCTGGCACATTTAGGTAGTACGATGCAGGATGTGAGGGCCTGTAGCCTTGCCCCAGCGCTCCCTACCGCCGGATGATCGGCAGGAACACGCGGTACTGCACCTTGGCGGCGCTCACGGACATGGCGCTCGGCGTGCCCACCCGCACCTGGTAACTGCCCTGCGTCGCGGCATTATCGTAGTGCGACACCGCGACGTAGAAGGTCTTTCCGGCCTTGGCCGGCAGGCACAGGGACAGCACGTCGTCGCTGGTGGCGACGTAGTCGAAGAAGCCCTCCTGCTCCCAGCTGCCGTCCTCAGCGTAGGCGTAGACGTAGGGGTCCATGCCCAGGCCCAGCTGCGAGAGCGTCAGCCCAACCTGGCCGGTGTAGTCGGCGGGCACGGTGACCTTGAACATGTCCAGGTCGTCGGCCATCCAGGCCACCCGCTGGAACGCCTCGCCCACCGGGGTGATCTGGGGCTGATGTACCTCGCCGTTGGGGCCGACCGTCGGCGAGACCGAGGTCTCGGTGTACTTGGCGGTGTTGGCCGTGTTGTCGGCCTTCACCGTGACCCAGTACTCGCCGTCGCCAGTGGTGTTGACGCTGGCGGTGTAGCGCCCGTCACCAGCCTGCGCGTCGGGGTTCTGGCCGTCGTCGCGGAAGGTCAGCGGCAGGCTCGCGCCGTCGGGCGTGTCCAGCGTCGCGGTGATCACCAGCCCGGTGATCGGGAAGTCCTTGTAGACCGACGCCTCCAGCACCAGCGGGGCCGGGTAGGTGACGGTGTCGCCGGCCAGCGACTCGACCACGGCGTCGAAGGTGACCGCGTCGGGCTTCGCGGTGCCGTCGACCCAGACGGTCAGGTCGACCGGGTCGCCGGACGCGCTGGCGCTGACCTGCCACGCGCCGGCGACAGGGGCGGAGATGATCGCGCGGCACCAGGCCTCGGCGTCGCGGCCGGTGCCCACACCGGCGTCCTCACAGGGCACGGCAGTCTCGGTGCCGTCGGGGGCGACCGCCTTGAGCGTGGCGGCGGTGGGCGCGCCGGCGAACGCGGCCATCACCTCGATCTGGCCCAGGGCCGCGTCGACGGTGAAGCTGAGCGGGTCGGCGCCGGTGGTCAGGGGTGCCTCGACCAGCGAGACCACCGTGGCGGCCTTGCTCTGCTGGATGGCGGCGTCGATCGCCTGGCGGATCTGGGCCAGGGTGGCGGTGTCCTGGTAGCGGCCGAGGGTGGCCTCGGCCAGGCTGCGCAGCTCGGCGGCGGCGGTGTCGGCCAGGCCGAAGCCGAAGACCGGGATGTAGTCGGCCTGGTAGCTGGGCGCGAGGGTGATCGGCGCGACGCCGGTCGTGCTGGCGCCGGCGGCGAAGAGGTAGACCTCGCGGTTGACGTCGGCGGGCTGGGCCTTGAGCGCGGTCAGGGCGACATCGAGGGCCGCGCCGGGCACGCGGGCGTCGGACGCGCTGATCGTCAGGGCGTCGATTGCGGCCTTGATCGTCGCCTTGTCGCCGTCGCCGGCGATGCGGGTGATCGCCAGGGGGGTGGTCACCGCGCCGTCGTAGGCGATCATGCCGACGCCATCGCCGACGGCGGCGCGGTCGACCAGGGCGCGCAGGGCGGACTGCAGGTCGGCCAGCTGGGGGGCCGCGAGCGCGGTCGAGCGGTCAACGACCAGCTGGATGACCGTGTCGCCGTCGCCGAAGGCGGCCAGGCGGGCCAGGCCGGGGGCCCCGCCGTTCCAGACGATATTCAGCTTGCTGCGCGCGGTCGCCTGGCCGGCGGGCAACTCGATCGCGGGGGCCTGGCCGACCGCAGGGGCGACGTTGGCCAGCTCGGGGTAGTAGAGCCGCGGGCGGCCGCTGATATTGCGGGCGGACTCCGGGTCCTGCGCCGGCGGGCGGGTCAGGGTCTCCCAGGCGCTGGCACCGTAGATGCGGCGCTGGGCCGTGTTGTTGGCCGGGGTGTTGTTCAGCGCAGTCGAGAAGTTGAGCCAGTTCAAGTCAGAGCCGTAGCCGGGGGCGGCGTACATCGGGGTATACATCAGCGAGTTCTGCACCGGCGTGTCGGTGGGGCAGGGTTCGATCGGTTGTGTACAGGGGCTGTTGCCCCGGAACTCATCGAAGAGTCCATAGAAGGAGTGGCCCATACCGTGGGCCATGATATACCCGCCCAGAG
>JBAXES010000633.1:0-2872 GCA_037140315.1 Chloroflexales bacterium | reverse complement strand
TCAGCGGCGTGCGTAGCTCGTGAGACATCGTGGCCATGAAGCTGGCCTTCGAGCGGTAGGCGGTCTCGGCCTCGGTGCGGGCCGTCTCCAGGTCGAGGGTGAGCTTATAGAGCCGGTCGTTGAGCTGATCGCGCTCGCGCAGGGTGCGCTCAAGGTCGCCCTGGGTCGCGCGGAGCAGGTGCTCACGCCGCTCTGACTTGCTAGATGTCTCCAGGGCCCAGCCGATCGTGCCGTGGATGGCGTAGCCGGCGGCCCATGTGAGCGCTGCCACGCCGATCAGCAGCATGACCATGATCATTCCCACAGACAGGGTGATCGGCAGGTCGGGGCGGGATTGGCCGAACAGGCCCGGGAAGACCAGCAGGATCATCAGCACGCCGATGGCGTTGCGGGCGACCGTGATCGCGGCGTTGGGGGTGACTAGCACGCCGGCGGCGATCACGCCGGTGGCCGAGAGGAAGATCAGGGTGTTGTTGGCCACCCCAAAGGGGATGATGCTTGCGATCGGCAGCAGGGCCAGGGCGTAGGAGACGCTGATCCCGGCCTGGCGCAGCCGCCCGCGCTGAAGCAGGGTGCCGCTCAGCCAGACGCTCGCGATCAGGGCGCCGGAGAGCAGGTAGGGCGACGCGCTGGCGCGCCACTGGGCGAGCAGCAGCAGGCCGAAGGACATTGCGGCGCTGGCACCGAGCACCGCGAGCAGCGGCGGCAGCACCTCGGCGGCAAGGCTTTCATCGGGGATCGCGTTGGTGCGTTGCATTGAACGGTGGTCGCGAGCGTGGCGGCCACATATAGGCGGGCCGACGACGCCATCTCTGGAAATACCATCACAATGTATGATGGTAGACGGCGCAACCTGCCATGTCAATATGGTTATATTTCAGTTTGATGAAACCTTGATTATATTCCTGTCATCGCGCTGTCTAAGACGCGCTGAAACGCGTCCATGTCGGCCTTGATGTCGCGCAGGCGGTCGGCCACCTGGCCGCTCATCGAGCTGGCCGCCACGGCGTCGGCGGTGCGCAGGCGCACCGTCTCGGCCAGCACATTGTCGAGGCTGGCGTCGATGTTGGCCAGCTGGGCGTTGATCCTGCCGATGTAGGTCTCCAGGTCGGTCGCGTTGCGCTGGCGATCCGCCAGGGCCCCGCGGGTCTCCTGGAGCTGCTGGATGGTGTAGGGGTCCTTGGTGTTGGCGATCTGGATGTCGATGCCGCTGATCTGATCCTGGAGCTGGCGCGAGTTGGCGCTGGCGAGGTACTGCTCGATGATCTGGCCCTTGCTGGCCAGGTCGTGGGCCTCGGTCACCAGATCGCGGCTCTGGGTTACCACTGGGCGCAGGGCGCTGGCCAGCGGGCCTGGAGCCGCCGCCACCGAGCGCTCAACCTCGCGCTGCGAGCGATCGATCTCGCCGACGACGGCCCGGAAGGTGGGGCTGGTGAGCTTGGGCAGCGTGACCGGGCGCTGCACGGCTATGGCGAGGCCCGGGTCGCGGGCGGCCAGAAATACTGCGGCGACATACACGAGGACCCCCAGGGGCAGCAGCCAGATCGCCACCGCCAGCCCGACGGCAACCGACGCCAGCAAGACGATGATGTGCAGCGGTCGGGCTGCGGCAATAGTGAGGTTGTTCATAGTTGTAGGGAACAGGGAACAGGGAACAGGGAACAGGTGATGGCAGCCGTCCGGCTGTTCCCTGTTCCCTGTTCCCTGTCCCCTAGAAGTAGCGGCTCAGGTTCTCGAAGATCTGGGCGATGTCGCCGGTGTCCCCGGCGACGACGATTGTGCGCGAGAACTCGGCGATCGCGTCGAGGATTGAGCGGTCGGCGTCGGCGCCGTAGGCTACCGGGAAGATGCTCACGCCGGTCTCGTCGAAGCTGCCCTTGAGCTGATCGATGCTCATGCGGCTGGAGTTGTCGGCGCCATCAGAGAGCAGCACGATCGCCTGGATGCGCTCCTCGCTGGTCTTCGGCAGGCTGGCGAGGGACTGGCGGGCCAGGTCAACTGCGTCGAAGACGGCAGTCTTCCCGCTGGCGCGCATGTCGCCGATGGCGGTCTGCAGCGCGATGCGGCTCTCGCTCAGCGGCGCGGGCGGCACGACCTGGGTGGCGCTGCTGGAGAAGGTGATCAGCCCGACGCGGTCGTCGGGCAGGATGCGCTGTAGGAAGCTCTCCAGGCCGGCCTTGGTCGACTCGAGCTTATCGCCCTCCATCGAGCCAGAGATATCGACCACCAGCATAATATCGGCGCGCTTGCGGTTGACCGCCCAGGAGTTCTTCACGGCGACGATCACATCGGCCTTGGGCACCTCTAGGATGGTCTGCACGCCCTGGGTCTGCACGCCGTAGGCCGGGCTGATCGGGTCGGCCAGGGGCACGTTCACATTGGCCGGGCGGAAGCCGTAGCCCATGGCCATGCGCTGGCTCTCATCGGTCAGCAGGAAGTCGTAGAACGCCTTGGCGGCCTGCTGCTCCTCGGCGGTAGCCGTGGCCATCACGATATAGGGGTCGTCGTGCCAGAAGGTGCCCTCCTTGGGGTAGATCGCCACCAGCGGCGTGGCCGGCGGATCGACCTTGTTGAAGTCGATCAGCGTGATCTCCTCCATGGGGAAGGCCGAGATGTAGCTCATCCCGAACTTCTTCATGTTCTGGCTGAAGATCAAGGTGTTGTAGCCGTAGTGCTTGATGCCCTGGCCGAGGTCGCGCACGAACTGCTGGGAGGTGTCGCTCTGCACATCGGCGGCGGTGAGGCCCTGCTGCTTGCCGGTGGCGGCGTAGAACTCGGCGATCAGCGTGCTGAGGGCGCTCGTGCTGATCTCGGGGTCGGTGTGGCCCCAGGAGAAGCGGCCCCACTCGGGGTGGCCAAACTTGCCCCAGCC